>CALXAW010000075.1 GCA_944386375.1 uncultured Clostridia bacterium | reverse complement strand
GTAATCTAATATGTGAAATTTTTTGTTCTTAATATTTAAATTTAAAATATAATCATAAGTGGTTTGAAATGAAAAATTTTCTGCCTTTTCCTTTTGAGTAGTAATAATATAAAAATCCACATTAGATTTATTGTTTATAAGTTTTAAAAAATATTGAATTGTATTTTTTATGACCTTTTTTTCCTTATAACATGGAATTAGAACATATAAATGAAAATCATTATTATAATTTGAGTTATATGATTTATAAAAAGAAGAATTATAAATTTTAAATATTAAAAACTTAACCAAATTATAAACTATGGTAAAAACTTCAATAAATAATATACTATAAAACAATATTTTCATGGTAAAAACATCTCCTTATATAGCTTATTTTATCATATATACTTTATAAAATACAAGGTTTAAATATGGAGAGAAATCTAAAAACTCATACAAGATTTGCAGCATACTTGACTTAAAGCGTATATAATGGTGTATAATAAATAAAGATATTTATTGAAAGGTGGAGATACTATGGAAAAAGCAAAAGTGTATTTTACAAAAAATATTACATCAGAAGGAGTAATAAAAATTTATGAAGTATTGGGTAAAAAATTACCAGGAAAAGTAGCTGTAAAATTACATTCTGGAGAGCAGGGAAACCAAAATTTTTTAAGACCAGAATTTGTAAAGCAAATGGTAGAACATGTTAACGGAACAGTAGTAGAATGTAATACAGCATATGGAGGAGAAAGAAACTCAACAGAAAAACATAAAAAATTATTAGAAGACCATGGATGGGATAAATATTTTAATGTGGATTTAATGGATGCAGAAGGACCAGACAAAGTATTAAAAATAGATAATGGCAAAATATTAAAAGAAAATTTTGTAGGAAAAAATATAGATAATTATGATTCAATGCTTGTATTATCACATTTTAAAGGACATCCTATGGGTGGATATGGTGGAGCACTAAAACAATTATCTATAGGTTGTGCATCAACAGAAGGAAAATCATGGATACATTCTGCAGGAAGAAGCAAAGACCAATTTGAAATATGGGACAACCTACCTGAGCAAGACCTATTTTTAGAATCAATGGCAGATGCAGCAGAATCAGTACACAATTTGTTTAAGGGAAATATTGTATATATAAATGTTATGAAAAATTTATCTGTAGATTGTGATTGCTGTGCAGTAGCAGAAGATCCATGTATGAAAGATATAGGAATTTTAGCAAGCTTAGACCCAATTGCAATTGACCAAGCGTGTATAGATTTAGTTTATAACTCAAAAGACCCGGGAAGAGACCATTTTGTAGAAAGAGTAGAAAGACAACATGGAATTCATACAATAGAAGCGGCAGCAGACTTGGGATTTGGAACAAGAGAGTATGAATTAATAGATATCGGCTAATATCTAGAAAAGAAGAAATGTTACAATTATGTTACAATTATATTAAATTTTAAATACTAACCTTACAAATATGCTAATATACTTGAAAAAATGACATAAAAATGCTAATCTTAAAGTAGGTGAAAATAAGGAGTAATGTTATATGAAAAATAATAGATTAAAAATTATTAGTATATTTATAATAATATTGTTAGCATTATCTTATGGCATAGTATTTGCAAATAATGAGCTAGATATTAAGTTGCAAAAGGCAGAACTTTCAGAAGAATACCAAGAGTGGCAAAACCTAAGTGATGAAGAAAAGGCCAAAAGAATAGAACCAGCAAGGTATGTAGTACAACAGCAAGAGGACACTACAACATATCTAAAAAACTTAAAAAATGTATTTAGAACACAAAGCTTACTACGTGCTTCAATACCTGCACAATATAATTTAAAAAATTATATACCACAAAATACAACTATTAAAGACCAAATGTCAACAAATTCATGTTGGGCATTTGCTACAATAGGAGCATTAGAAACAAATTTAGCTATTAAAGACTACAACAATTCACAACCAGCAAAGACATATGATTTTTCAGAAAGACATATGATTTATTCTTCTGTAAGGTCAGCATTTTTAAATAATGCAGTAAATGAATATGGTTATAATATGAAACCAAGTGATGGTGGAAACTTTTATATGGGGATACAATACATAATAAATGGACTTGGAGCTGTAAATGAAAGTGATTTGCCATTTGAAGACAACGAGAATAATATAAACATTGCACAAATACAAAATAAAGAAGTACAAACAACATTATATGAAGCAGAAAATTTTCCAACAGTAGAAACCAGTAATAGAAGCCAAATAATGGACACTATGAAACAATATATTATGAATTATGGTGGATTATATGTAAATATACATGGTGCATCTTTAGCAGATAATAGAAATTACAATAATACAACAGGTGCAATATATTGTGCTAACTCAGATACAGCACCAATAGACCATGGTGTAATTCTAATAGGTTGGGATGACAATTATAGTAGAAATAACTTTAACGAAAACCAACGACCAAGTTCAGATGGAGCATGGATTATAAAAAATTCTTGGGGAAGTAGTTTAAATTTAGATGTACAAGCATTAAAACAACAAATATTTGAGAATAACTATGAAGAATGTATTCAAAATGGATATAATACAGCAGATTCAATACCAAATTCTATAATAGAAATGAATTTAAAAAATTGGTATGGAGAAAGTAAAGTTCAAATGCTTGGAAATGTTGCAATAGTGAAAGTAGGAGATAATGGTTATATGTATATTTCTTATGAAGATTGCAATGTGTATTCAGCAGTGTCAAGTATTACAGATGTAAAACAAGAAAAAGACTATGATAACATATATCACCTAGAAACATTTGGAGGAAATTCACAACTATATCTTGAAACAACAGCAGCAATTGAGCTTGCAAATGTATTTACAAGAGATACAAGTAAACAAGAAGAAATAGACAGAATATCTTTCTATAGTGTAATGGATTATAGCGAATGTAAAGTATTAATAAACCCAAATGGAGATAGTAAGGCTCCAGAAGATTTAGTAGAAGCAAAATTAAAAGAAGGAGATACAAAATCTGTTATAGCTGGTTATAATTCATTTGAATTAGCAGAGCCAATAAAATTAAATAGTGATAAATTTGTAGTTGTTATACAAATATTAGATAATACTGCTACAAAACACTTTGAAGTAGAAAGTCAAACATTTGATAATAGATGGGCATATGCTACAATAAATCCAGGTGAGAGTTTTTATACATATGGAAATAATTTTAATGTAAATGCATGGAAAGACTTTGCAGAAGAAGATGGAGACCTTCGTGGAAATTTACCTATAAGAGCTTATACCCAAAATATTGAAGAAGAGCCAGTGGTATTAGAAGAAATATATATTGCGCAAGCACCAAATAAAACAGTATATACAGAAGGCGAAAATTTTGATCCAACAGGAATGAAGGTAATAGCAAAATATAGTGATAATACAACAAAAGAGATAACATCTTATAATATAAGTGGTGGAGATAATTTGCAAGTAGGAACAACAAGTGTAACAATAAAATATGAAGAAAATGATGTTGTAAAAACAACAACTCAAAATATAACTGTAAATGCAAAACCTATTATATTAGAAGAACTATATATAGAACAAGCACCAAATAAAACAGCTTATAAAGAAGGCGAAAATTTTGACACAGCTGGAATGAAGGTAATGGCAAAATACAGTAATGGAGAAACAAAGCAAATAACAGACTATACAATAATAGGAGGAGAAAATTTACAAGAAGGAACAACAAGTGTAACAATACAATATACAGAGGGAGATATAACAAAAACAGCTACACAAAATATAGTAGTAACAAAAGAAGAAGAGCCAGCACCAGTTGTTTTAGTAGAAATTAGTATAGAAACAGAACCAAATAAAACAACATATAAAGAAGGCGAAAATTTTGACCCAGCAGGGATGAAGATTATAGCAAAATATAGCGATAACTCAACAAAAGAAATAACAAATTACACTATACTAGATGGAGAAAATTTACAAGAAGGAACAACAAGTGTAACAATACAATACATAGAGGGAGATATAATAAAAACAGCTACACAAAATATAACAGTAGAAAAAGAAGAAATTAAATTACAAGAAATATTTATAGAAGAGGAGCCAGATAAAACAACATATAAAGAAGGCGAAAATTTTGACCCAACAGGAATGAAAGTTATAGCAAGATATAGTAATGGCGATTATAAAGAAATAACAGATTATACAATACTAGATGGAGATAATTTAACAACATCTAAAACGATGGTAACAATACAATATGAAGAAAATGGAGTAACAAAAACTATTACACAAGCTATAATAGTAGAAAAAGATGAGCCTATAAAAACTACTTTAGTAGAAATCTATGTAGATACAAAACCAAATAAGTTAGTATACAAAGAAGGCGAAAATTTTGACCCAGCAGGAATGAAAGTTGTAGCAAAATATAGTGATAATACAACAAAAGAAATAACAGATTATACAATACTAGATGGAGAAAATTTACAAGAAGGAACAACAAGTGTAACAATACAATATACAGAAGGAGAAATTACAAAAACAACTACGCAAGCAATAGCTGTAATAAAAGAAGAGCCAGTAGAAGTTTCTTTAATAGAAATTTATGTAGATGTGGAGCCATATATATTAGAATACAAAGAAGGGGAGAACTTTGACCCAACAGGAATGAAAATAATGGCTATATATAGTGATAATACAACAAAAGAAATAACAGACTATACAATAATAGGAGGAGAAAATTTACAAGAAGGAACAACAAGTGTAACAATACAATATACAGAAGGAGATATTACAAAAACAACAACACAGGCGATATCAGTAACAAATGAAGGCACTACAGAAGAACCAGACCCAGAAGACCCTACAATCATTGAACCTGTTCCATCAAATTTTGATAATGCACAAGCAGAAATACAAGAAACAAAAATGTATTTTGACTCTAGTGATTTAAAAAATGGAACAATTGGAGAAATAAAAATAAAAATAAATAATATACAATTAGGAGATGAAGAAAATACTTCATATGAATATTATTATTATTTATCTGGAACACAAGGGGACGAAAATATAAATGACTGGAAAAAAACAGAAATAACAAAAGAAAGTGATGGCACATATTCTATAACATTAACAATAAATTCAGAAAATTTAAATAATTACGAAGAACTAACAGAATCTGACAATCTATTTATATATGTAAAAGAAGTGGCAAGTACAGAAAATAAAACAATAGAAAATGTACATTCACTAGAAGTAGAAAATAATTCTGAACCACAATGCTATGTAGATGGAGAATATGTAGGTGGAATAGAAGATGTACTAAACTACAAACAAAATGGACAAAATAATAATTACAATAGTGGAAATACAGAAAAACCAAAAGATGATACTGTAATACCAGGAATACTACCTTTTACAGGAAAAACAGCAATAATGATTATAATTGTGCTAGTTGCAATAGCAGGAGGAGTTTTCTATTATAGATATAAAAATATAGACAGATAAAAAATTACGGAAGGTCAAAAGATTATTGGCTTTCCGTATTGTTATATACACCTACAACAGCGAATCTGCCATCTTTTACATGATAAGAGCAAGTAGAAAGTGTAATTAATTGCTCACCATAATTTGCAGCTTTTTTGATATCATATAAAGAAGCTGCTTTTGCATTAGTTATAAAATCATCATATTCAGCTTTAGTATTAGCATTTATAAAAAAATAGTATCTAAAAACATTTTGCTCAGACTTATAATATACTCTAGACTTAAACACAGAAATAATTTCAAATTTCATATCCTCTGTAGCAGTTGTAAAACGAATAATAGGGTGTTCTTTATAAAAATTAAAATCTTCATAATTTAATAATTCTTGAAACATAGTACCATTTTTATTATTATGGCCATAAATTAACAAATTACTACTTGGAATATCCCAATTATAATCTTTACTTAAAAAAATAGAACCATTTTTAGATTTTTCTTTTTTATAATTATGTGTCATATAAAATTCATTATCATCACCTTGTAAAACAGGATAATTAATATTTGTATTTTCTATTTCAAGCCAACCTATAATATCTGAATTTTGATTTTTTAAATCAGTTACTTTAGTAATTCTTGAGTCTAATTGCTGTACTTGCTCATTATTAGCATTTTCATTAGATACCTGATTATTAGTAGTATTAGTATTTTCAAGTAATTTGCTTTGATTTTTAGCATCTTGTAACTCAATAAAATCATTTACAATATAAATTGCAGAAATTAAAATTAATATAATTAGTACAATATAAATAATATTTTTTCTCAATAAAATCACCTTATTTATTTTGTAAAAGGATAGAACATAAAAGTCGCTACGCTCCAACATTGCACACAATTTTACTTGCGTAAAATTGGCGCTTGAACAAATTTACGGAAAGCCA
>CALXAW010000074.1 GCA_944386375.1 uncultured Clostridia bacterium | reverse complement strand
TCAACCGCTATTTTCATAAAAATAACATATTTATATCCAACAGGAACAGAAATAACTTCTAAAACTTCTTTTACTCCATCATAAGTGATGCAAAAATATCACTAGCACTATTAATACTATCTGCAATCATAGCTTGACTTTTAGTCATAACACCAGCAACAGCCTTAATAATTAATAAAAATATATTACCAACAATACCATAAAATCCGGCTTTTTTTGTATCTGTATAACGCTCATTCATTACCATTACCTCTTTTTTAAATATATAATATGCAAAAAAGCACAAAATATATTCTACAACAACAAAGCAAGAATGTCAAATAAAAATTCCCCACCACTGTAATAGTGGTGGGGGCTAGGTTAGTTAACCTACATTTGTAGTCAGTAAAGAAGAATTAACAATAGTTGTTTCTTCTAAGCCATATTTTTCATTATACCATTTAAGAAGTTCATCACCATATTTCCAACATCTAGAAAGTGCCTCTACAGCGTAAGTACGCATTGTATCTGTAATTTCATCTGTGTTACAGTAACGAGAAGTTTCTTCTGCAATTTCTGTAATACTCTTTCCTTGTTTAATAAGATTTTGCATATATTTTGCCCAAATTACGGCAAACTTTACAATCCCTTTACCATAAGCATCATTAGAATTTTTTGATACAAAGTCATCCCACTTTTGTTCAGATTTAGAATCTTTAAATTCTAAATTAACTGTTTCGTCAATATTAAAGAGTTCTTCTTCAATTTTTTCTTGAAGTTTATTTTCCTCTTTTTGTTTTTGTACACAGTTAAACCAAGTGCGTCTTTCTTTTTGATAATTCTTGGCATTAGATTTCATTTGAGAAATCCAGTTGTCACGAAGAGTATCTACATTAGCATTATCTGCAGTTACAACAAGTGTTACACCATTAAAAGTAAAAACAATGCTATCAACGATAGTCTTTTTACTATAATTGTAAGACTTAGCAACTTCAGTGCTAAAATTAGAAGCTTTATCAAAACAACCAGCTAAAACCTCCAAGAAATCATTAATCTCTACTCCGGAAGGAGTACTAACTACGACTGTACCATTTTTAAAAGAATTAACTAAAATGGTGTCAACTACATCAGTACTAGTTACCCGGAATTTACGTGAAGTATGGTCATATTCTCCAATACCTTCAAAATAAACAGTTGTTGCTTTTGCCATAATATCTTCCTCCTTGAAATTACATGTTGTGTATGGCTTTTACTGACTAACAAAAAGTATACAATATTAATTATACCACATTTTTATACAAAGTTCAAGATTATGTAAAATTTATGTTGGCTACTACTTTAATAAATTTGCAATAAAAAAATAATTATGCTATAATGTCAATTGTATTATTAACTCAAAAGAAAATGGAGAAAAACATGGAAATATTTTATTTTGTATATATACTATTATTTATAATAGTAGCATTAATTGGATATGCGGTAGTTCAAATACGACTATTTGGTTTAAAAGTAAAAGACTTTTGGAGCTTTATTGAAGCTAACCAAATTTTAGATAGATTATATAATTTTTCTAAAAAATATGAAAAATTAAGCACACAAGAACAAATTATATATTTAACAGAAGCAGAAAAAATATTTAAAGCTTTTGATAAAGTACCACCAGAATTATGGGAAGAAGAATATGATAAGTACTCTAAAGTTTTAGATAAATACCAAGACATAAAAGTAAAAAGATGGAATTCGAACTAAACAAAGAAAATAAGCCATAAAATACAAAAAAACTATATATATTAATGGCTTGTTTTAATTATAAATATAATTTGTAACAAAAATGTAACAAAAATGTAACAAACACTTAATATAAAAAAACTTGATTTTATAAAATTTATATAGTAGTATAACAGTATAAAATAGCTATTAATTACAAAGGAGGAAATATAATGGCAACCATAAATGAAGAAGTAAAAGGAAAAAATGTATATGGTGGAGATGTAAATTTAGATGGTAATATAAATGCAGGAGGAGTATTTGGTGGAGCCGAAATGCCAAATGCAGAAACAAAAGCAGAAGGAGTATTTGCAGCAGTAGAAATGCCAAACACAGGAATAAATCTAAATAGTATATTTGGAGGAAATGAAGAAGAAACAAAAGTTGGAGGAGTATTTGGTGGTGTAGAAGTACCAAATGTAGGTACCAACAATGAAGGAACATTTGAAAATGACGAAAACCAAGATACACAAGAAAAGGTAGAAGGAGTATTTGGCGGTGTTCAAACAGCACAAGAAGGTACAAACTTACCAGTTAAAAGAGGCTTTTGGTCAAGTATGAAAGCTTTCTGGTTACAAGATATAGATTGGAATGCAAAAATAAATTGGACAAAAGAAATAAAAGTAGAATTAACTCCATATCAACAAAAAGTAGAAGATGAACTAAATGACTTTTTATATCAAGAAATCACTTGGGAAAAAGTACGCGCATTTTTTACAAAAAAATTAACATTTGGAAAAAATAAATAATATTTTACTAAAAAATAGAGAAAAAATATAGCATAAATTTATAATTTATGTTATATTTTTTTATGGTGATAAAAGTGGCAAAAGCAAAAACAATATTTGTATGTAACGAATGTGGATACGAATCTGCAAAATGGATGGGAAAATGTCCAGCATGTAATAGTTGGAACAGTTTTTTTGAACAAAAAGTAGAAAAAAGTGTAAATTCTAAAACAGGAAAAACAAAAATAAATGAACCCAAAGAATTAAAATCATATGAAGGAAAAGAACATTTTAGAATCTCTACAGGATTTGCTGAAGTAGACAGAGTATTAGGTGGAGGCTTGGTAAAAGGTTCGCTAATTTTATTAGGAGGAGAACCAGGAATAGGTAAATCTACACTAATATTACAAATATGCGATAAAATACAAGGAGAAGGAAAAGTTTTATATGTATCTGGCGAAGAGTCAGCAGAACAGATAAAATTTCGTGCAGATAGATTAAAAATAAACAATGATGACATAATGTTTTTAGGAGAAACAGATATAGATGTAGTTAATGAAGCAATTGTAAAACTAAACC
Organism: uncultured Clostridia bacterium; assembly: GCA_944386375.1. Taxonomy (GTDB): domain Bacteria; phylum Bacillota; class Clostridia; order TANB77; family CAG-508; genus CAG-269. The sequence continues at coordinate 3,394 of CALXAW010000074.1, read as the reverse complement.
CAAAACTTGTAATAATAGACTCTGTGCAAACAATGTATTCAGAAGAGCTAACAGCAGCTGCAGGAAGTGTAAGTCAAGTAAGAGAGATAACATCTCAAATAATGAGAATATGCAAATCACAAGAAATTACAACAATTATTATAGGACATGTTACAAAAGAAGGAAATATTGCAGGACCAAGAGTATTAGAGCACATGGTAGATACAGTTTTATATTTAGAAGGAGAAAGATATTATCAATACAGGATATTAAGAGGAGTAAAAAATAGATTTGGTTCAACAAATGAAATTGGAATGTTCGAAATGAAGCAAGAAGGAATGTGCGAAATATTAAATCCATCAGATATATTAATATCAGAAACAAACAATAATCCAGCAGGAGCATGTATTGTTGCAACAATAGAAGGAACAAGACCAATTTTAGTAGAATTTCAAGCATTAACAACACAAAGTGTATTTGGAATACCTAAGAGAACAGCAAATGGAATGGATTATAACAGATTGGCATTATTAATCGCAGTATTAGAAAAAAAGGCAGGTTTAATGTTAGGCGGGCAAGATGTATATTTAAATATAGTAGGTGGAATACGTATAAACGAACCAGCTATAGATTTAGGAGTTGTAAGTGCTGTAGCTTCTAGTTATAAAAATATTCCTATACCTAAAGAAGTTGTAGTAATGGGTGAAGTTGGGCTAACTGGAGAAATAAGAAGAATAAATATGATAGAAAAAAGACTTAAAGAAGCAGAAAAATTAGGGTTTAAAACATGCATAATTCCAGAAAGTAACAAAAAAGGCTTGAAAGATAATTATAAATTAGATATAATAGGCGTGAAAGATATAAAAGAAGCTATGAAAAAAATAGGTTTATAAAAGAGGTGTGAATACTTGAGAAAGAAAAACGAAAACAACCTAACAGAAATACTAAAAAAAATTGCTCCAGGAACAGAAATAAGAGAAGGCTTAGATAATATATTAAGAGCAAAAACAGGAGGTTTATTATTAATAACAGATAATAATGACATAATCCAAGAGGTGGTAGATGGCGGATTTTTCATAAACGAAGAATATACCTCATCTAAACTATATGAGCTAGCAAAAATGGATGGAGCAATAGTATTAAGTGGAGACTTTAAAAAAATATTATTTGCAAATGCACAACTTATACCATCATACACAATACCAACAGTAGAAACAGGAACAAGACATAGAACAGCAGAAAGAACAGCAAAACAAACAGGCGAATTGGTAATAAGTATTTCGCAAAGAAGAAATATAATAACCATATTCAAAGAAAATGAGAGGTATATATTAGAAAATACAGATGTAGTCTTAAGCAAAGCAAACCAAGCGATACAAACATTAGAAAAATATAAAAAAGTATTTGACAATAAACTTGCAATATTAAATGAATACGAATTTAATGATATTGTAACATTAGACAATGTAATAACCGTAATTCAAAGGGCAGAAATGGTTATGAAAATAGTAGAAGAAATAGAAAATCAAATATACGAATTACGGAGAAGACGGAAGACTTATAAGTATGCAAGTAGAAGAACTAATAGGTGGATTAGAAAAAGAAGAAAAACTAATAATAAAAGATTATATTGCACCAGGAAAGAAAAAAGTTACCCCAGAGCAAATATTAGAAGAATTAACATCATTATCTTATGAAGAAATTATGAGACAACAAACAATTGCAAAACTACTTGGACACGAAGGTTTTGACAATTACGAAGAACTCGGGGTATATCCACATGGATATAGAATATTAAGCAAAATACCTAGAATGCCAAGTAACATAGTAGAAAACTTAGTGAAATCTTTCAAATCATTCCAACATGTACTAGCAGCAGATATAGAAACACTAGACAAAGTAGACGGTATTGGAGAAGTAAGAGCACAAACAATAAAACAATCATTAAAAAGAATGCAAGAACAATTTGTTTTTGATAATATAATGTTTTAAGGAGGAATTTTAAATGAAAAAATCAAGTATAATAATAACAATAATAGCACTAATTGTAATTGTAGCATTATTAGGAGTTTTAGGTTATGGGTATTACCAAAAAGCTACAGTAAATATACCAAACCCAGTAGCAACAATGGAAATAAAAGATTACGGAACAGTAAAAATAGAATTGTACCCAGACATGGCACCAAACACTGTAGCAAACTTTATAACATTAGCAAATAATGGTCATTATGATGGACTTACATTCCATAGAGTAGTAAAAGACTTTATGATACAAGGTGGAGATGTAGAAGGAGACGGAACAGGAGGAGTTAACTTAAGTGCAATAGATAGTAGCATAGAAAAAGACAGTAGCGAAGATGCAGAATATAATATAAAAGGTGAATTTGTAGCAAATGGATTTGAACAAAATACATTAAAACACACAGAAGGTGTTATATCTATGGCAAGATCAGACTATACCCAATATTCAGGAGACTTAGCAGACGAATCTTACAATTCAGCAGGTGGACAATTTTTTATAATGACAGCAGATGTATCATCACTAGATGGATATTATGCAGCATTTGGAAAAGTAATAGAAGGAATGGATGTTGTACATAATATAGAAGATGTAGAGCTAGAACCAGCAGAAGAAGGAGAACAAGAAACAAGTACACCAGTAGACCCACCAGTAATAACATCAATAAGAGTAGAAACATATGGAGCAGACTATGGAAAACCAGAAACATTAGAAGCATTCAATTTATATGATTATTTAGGAATAAAAATGCCAGAAGAATAAAAAATAAATGCACTAAAATGAAAAAAATCACAAAAACGGTTGACAGCGAGCACAAAATAGTTTAAAATAATATATGTGCTCGCAAATGAGCCGTTTAATCCGGTGGATGTAGCGTAGTTGGTTAACGCGCCAGTTTGTGGCACTGGAGACCGTGGGTTCGAGTCCCATCTTCCACCCCAGTTTTTTATAAATACATTGGGCTGTAGCCAAGCGGTAAGGCACCAGACTTTGACTCTGGCATGCGCTAGTTCGAATCTAGCCAGCCCAGCCAAGCAAAATAGCGACTTTCAGTGATTTGAGAGTTGTTATTTTTTTGTCTGTCTAACAAAATGTCTAACAAATTAAAAAATTAATAAATAATTTTATTAATTAGTAATGATTTTCAATAAATCTTTAAAAACAAAAAAAGAATTTGCTTATTTGTGATGGCATTTTTTATATTAAAAATTTTTTGAAATTTTCTTCAAAAAACTATTGACTTTTTATAGTTGGTCTTTCTTAAATTAAAAATAAAAAAGACTTATATGTTCCAATCGTTGTTGGCATATAAGCTATCAAAATCTTGTATAGAATATTCTCGTTCATTATAGTTAGAAGTAGTATTTTTATAATTATTATATTTATTATTATTAT
>CALXAW010000073.1 GCA_944386375.1 uncultured Clostridia bacterium | reverse complement strand
TTTTAGCTGCTAAATCTACATCTGAGTTTTGGTCTACTATTACTGGACTTTTTCCACCTAATTCTAATGTTACTGGTGTTAAGTTTTTAGCTGCTGCTTCCATTACTATTTTGCCAACTCGTGCACTACCTGTGTAAAAAATATAATCAAAGTTTGAATTTAATAGTGCTTGTTGTATGTCTGAACCACCTGTTATTAATGTTGCATATTCTGGCTCAAATACTTCTTCTATTATTTTTTTAATTATATTTGCTGTATATACAGAATATCTTGATGGTTTTATTACAACACAATTTCCTGCACATATTGCACCTACTACTGGTTGCATTGTAAGTAAAAATGGATAATTCCATGGAGACATAACCAGTACTAACCCATATGGTTCTGGTATTCTAAAACTTGTTGATGGAAATTGTGCAATAGGAGACATTTTATATTGTTTTTTACTCCAACTTTTTACATTTTTTATAATATAACTTAAATCTTCTAATACCATCCCTATTTCTGCCATATATGACTCTGTACTTGATTTACCTAAATCATGTTTTAGTGCCTCACATATTGCTGGCTCATATTCTTTTATTTTCTCTTTTAATTTTTTTAGTTTTTCTATTCTATAATTTATATCTTTTGTTTTATGTGTATTAAAAAATTTTCTTTGGTTTGCTACAATTTCTTCTACACTCATTTAAAACGCTCCTTTTAATATTTGTATTACATCTTCGTAATCTGCTTTTTTAGGGTTTACTATCATTGCCCCATCATTTATTGCTCCTGTTGCAATTTTGTCAAAATCTTCTTCTTTAACTCCCGCTTCTGAAAGTTTAGTATTAAGCCCTGTTAGTTCATGCATTTTGTTTAATAATTTTTCTACATATTCTATTGTTGTATCTGCTCTTTTTTCTTTTGGAGTTTTTGCATATACTTCGTCTCCTGCAATATATAACAATAGTTTTGCATATTGCTCTTCTAGTTTGTCTTTATTATATCTCATACAATGTGGCATAAGTATTGCCATTGCATCACCATGTGGTACTCTGCTTATTCCACCTACTGCATGACCTATTGCATGTATTATTCCTACCATAGAATTAGAAAATGCTACTCCTGCCATAAGTGAAGCATTTGCCATGGCTAACCTTGCATTTTTGTTACTTCCATTTTTAACTGCTTCTTCTAAATTGTCCCTTATTAACTCGATTGCTGCTGTAGCATATGCATCACTCATAGGATTTTTTTGCAAGCATGTATAACTTTCTATTGCGTGACATAAAGCATCCATTCCTGTTGACGCTGTTGTTTTTGGTGGTAATGTTAGTGTCATTCTTGTATCTAGTACTGCTACATCTGGAAGTAAAAAATAAGATATAAATTCCATTTTTATATTTTTTACTTTATTTAATATTACTGCTACAAGTGTTGCCTCTGAACCTGTTCCAGATGTTGTAGGTATTGCAACAAATGGTATATGCTTTCCATAATTTATTAATTCACAGCCTGCTAAATCCATTATATCTTCTTTTTGTTGTGATAATGTCATACGTACTCCTTTTGCAGTATCTATTACAGAGCCACCACCAAGTGCTATTAAGCTATCACAATTTAATTGATTATACTTTTTTGTTACTTCATTTATTACATCTATTGAAGAATCTGTTGGAATGTCGGTAAATATTCCACCTATTTGTACATCTTTTCCACTCATACTATCTATTACAGTTTGTAGTGTTCCTATTTTTTCTAGTGTTTTGTCTGTTAAAATTAATACTTTTTTTGCACCTAATGATTTTAATTCATGTGGTATATTTTCTAGTGCAAAATCTCCTGATAAAATTTTTGCTGAGTTTTGAAATTCGTAATACATTTTATTGCCTCCCTTTTGTTTTAAATGTTAGTAATAACACATATGTATGTGCGTAACATATTTGCCTCTTTTTTTGGTACTTCTTTTAAAATGTTTTTTGTAATAAATTTAGGGAATAAATATGCTTCTACTAAATCTATTACTCTTACTAAACTCATTGTTTGATTTATTTCTCCTTTTAATGTAAACCTATGCTCTGCATAGGCTTTTGCTACTCCTAGTCTTCCTGTAAACATTAAAAATGCCACATCTATACTTTTAAATGTTATTACTATGTCTGCATTATTGATTTGTTTTTTTCTAACTAGTTTACCATTTTCTTTTGTTATACATAGTTTTGTGTTTTTTTCTCCTGTTTCTATTACTGCAGAAAATCCGTTTTGCCAACTGTCTATTTCTTTTTTTATTCTGGTGTCTAATTTATATCCAGCTTTAAATCCTCTATATAAAAAGAATAAAACTATTTTTGATATAATTGCTTTTATTTTTATTATAGATTTTCTTTTATATGATATTTTCATATTTTATTACATCCTTTCTAGATGTGGTAATTATGCATTATTATATATGTTTTTATGTAAAAGTCGCTTTGCTCCAACGTTGCACACAATTTTACTTCGTAAAATTGGCGCGCGAACAAATACGCGATGTATAACTATACTAAAATGTTAAAATGTTTTAATCACATCGCTTTTGTTCTTTACCAATTTACTAAAGATTCCTTTTTTCTTTGGCTTGGTTTTTGTTTGCTTGCTTTTTAATTTTTCTTTTCTCTTTTTTAATAAATCATTTATATTTTCATAATCTTCGTCATCATCTTCTTGTTCAAAATTATATATGTTTTCTTTTTCTTTCTGTGCTTCTATAAATTCTTCTTTTTCTTCAGTTTCTACAAGGTTTTCTTCTTCTATTTGTTCTATCAACTCTTCTTCTACATCTTCTAGTTCTTCTATTTTTTCTGTTTCTTCTTCTGCTAAACTTGTTTGCTCTTCTTCTATGTGTTCTAAGGTTTCTTCTATATTTTCATTATTGTCTTGTTCTTCTATATTTTCTTCTGTTTGTTCTATTTCTTCTATTGTTTCTTTAATTTTATATGGTTCTAAATCTCTTCCATAATCTTCTTGTACTATATTGTCAAATACTAAATAAATATTTCTTATTCCATCTATTCTCCAAAAGATTGGATTTATTATTTTGCCTATTAGGTTTAGTTTTTTCATTTCGTTTTCAAATTCTGTTTCTCTTTTTTCTAAGTCTTGTAAATATTGATGGTTATATGTTTCTCTATATGATTTTTTTGTTACCTTGCCTAATGTTTCTTCTTTTAATAATGCATATAAGTTTTTAATTTGTTTTATGTCATTTTCAAAGTCTATACATGCTTCTTTCATTAGTTTTTCGTGTTCTTCTTTTCCTAAACTTACACATAAACGCTCATTATCTAAAAATTGCACTAAATATTCTTTTTGAGCTTGTATAAATAGTAATTTGTTTTTTACATTTTTGGCAAATTTACTATGTTTTTCAAACCTTAGGCTATTATTATTAATGTCATTTAATAATGTATGTGTTTTTTCATATATTGCTATTAAATTTTTTACTTCTTTTATATATATTTCTTTTCCTAATTTTGCTGCATTTTCTATTATGTCTAAATTGAAAGGTATTGCCTCTTTTTCTCCATTTTTTAGCATTCTTTCTTTTAGTTCTTCTATAATTATATTATCATTAGAATTTATAATAGCTTTTATTTCTTTTAGTTTATTTTCGTCTATATTATCAAAATTTTCTGTTGTAAATTCTAATGTATCTCTATATTCTTTTTCTACTTTTCTTCTGTTTGTACCATATTCTGCACGTATTTTACTTTTTTCGCTAAATTCTTTTATTGTCTCTATGTACTCGTGGTCTACAGGCTTCATTTCCTCACTGTTTTGGTCTATACATTCTTCTATTTTTGTTAATGATTTTTCTATATTTGCTGCTACTTCGTCTATATTTTCAAACAATAAGTTTCTATTTTCTTGAAGCTTTATAGCCTTCTTATATAAAGTGCTTTGTTTTCTTTGTATTTGCTTTATATGGTCTACAATTTCTTCATATTCTTTTATAGAATTATCTTCTAATTCTGTTGCCTCTAAGTATTTACCTAATTTTTCTATAAGATTATAAAAATTGGCATAGTTATTTTTTAGGTTACTTTTTTCTTTATATCCAAATTTCTCTGCAAAGTATTTTTCTAGTATTATAGCACTTCTTTCGTACATAATAATCCTCCACTTTATTTTAATAATTTTTTCCTTTTTTACTATATCATATAAAAACAAAAAAATCTACAAAATACGATAACAAATATGAAAAATATTATCTTATTTTGTAGATTATAGATTTTAATCTGCTTTATGGTCTAGTGCAAATTCTATACAATTAATTATTAACACATTCATAGACATGTCTTGTTTTTCTGCATAGTCTGCTATTTCTTTATGTAGTCTGGCTGGTATTCTTAATGTAAATTTCACATCAGATCTTGTAGGTCTTTGTGGAATAAATACCTCTACTTTTTTTCTTCTCTTTCTTTTTGTTTTACTAGAACGATTAGTGTTAGTTGTGTTTTGAGTACTTTTTTGTGTTTGCATACTTTCCTCTCTATTTTTTTCCATTTTATTTTCTTCGTTTTCAATATCTTTTAATTCTTCTTTATTGCTTATTTCTTCTGGATTTTTCACATTATCACCTCATAATATATTAATATCACATTTTTTTAAAAAATAAATAATTATTCATAAATTTATTTTGTTTTCTAGAACAATTAGTGTTAGTTGATTGTAATTAGAATGTTGTTTTTTGTTAAATAGCCAAAAGTGTTTTTTTCTATTTAACAAAAAACAAACTGTAAATATTTTTAATTTGCACAATTTATTTTTTTGGTTGATTATTATTGATTTTTGTTGCATTTGCATTTATAATATTTAATATGGAAGTTGTAACTGTTACAAATAAATATAATGGAAAAAAATTAAATACTTTTATTTTAGATAATTTACCTTTTATTACTCAAAATACACTTTATAAATTGTTACGAAAAAAAGATATAAAAGTAAACAATAAAAGAGTAAATACTAATGTAACTATACACACTGGAGATATTATTTCTGTTTATATTTCTTATAGCAATTTATTACAAATAGTATATGAAGATGATAATATTTTAGTTGTAAATAAGCCTACCAAATTAGAAGTTACTGGAACAAATAGCCTTACTTCTTTAGTACATAAAAAATATGATAATTCTTCTTTTCAATATATGCCTTGTCATAGGTTAGACAGAAATACTACAGGACTTGTACTTTTTGCTAAAAATAAAACTGCTTTAGATATTTTAAACAAAAAATTTAAAAATCACGAAATAGAAAAACATTATTTAGCACTAGTATATGGAATTCCTAAAAAAGAAACTTTAAAAATGGAAGCATATTTATTTAAAGATAGTAAAAAATCTTTGGTGTATATTTCTGATTCTTTTAAAAAAGGTTATAAAAAGATAATTACTTATTATAATATTATAAAAAGGTATGAAAATAGCAGTGTTTTAGATGTTCAAATTGAAACTGGTAGAACTCACCAAATTCGCGCACATTTAGCTCATATTGGTCATCCTATAATTGGTGATGGCAAATATGGTATAAATAAAATAAATAAAGAATTTGGATCTAAATTTCAACAATTGGTTGCATATAAATTAGTATTTAATTTTAAAACAGATTCAGGCATTTTGAATTACTTAAATAATAAAACAATATCCATTAACTGCACTTTTTAGTGCTATATGCGGGTGTAATTTAGTGGTAGAATGCCATGCTTCCGACCTGGTAGCGCGGGTTCGATTCCCGCCACCCGCTCCATTTGAATACAACTTACGGACGTTAGAAAGTTCGTAAGTTTTTATTTTTATATATGAAACTTAAATGTTCTCTTTCTAGGAAGGAGGACATTTTTTATGCTTGAATTTAAGACTATTCAGACTTTAAAGCCGAATACGGAAATACTTGAAGTGATTAAGGATTATAAATACAAAATTAAAAACGGTAAGGTTAAAAATCTACTACACACCAATTTACAAGTTATAGAACCCACTGAATATCTAATTACATATCCTACTACTCTTACAATTCTTGAATATAAAGTTAACGAAATATCTAATAAACCATTTTTTATTAAAGAGCATAATCAAAAAAATTCAATATCAGAAACCATTCAAATTTTACAAAAACTTAGAATTTAAACCTTATTTTTTCTTTTTTAGTGAGGAAACATTAGAGAAGTATTAATTGATAGACTTCGTAAAACTTATTTTATATAAGATAACTAATAAAAAATATTAAAAATTTTTAAATAAAATTAAAGTTTAGACTATACTTTTCATTTATTAACGAGGAAACTAATAAGAAATATAAAAAATTTAATTTAGTGTTTGTTATTTTGCTTTTTAGTTAGGAAACAAGTAAGGAGATGATATTTTATGAGATGTGGTATTTATGTAAGAGTTAGTACAGATGACCAAAGAAATAATGGTTATTCTAT
>CALXAW010000072.1 GCA_944386375.1 uncultured Clostridia bacterium | reverse complement strand
TACAAAATATTCCACATTGTTCTCTGGAAAAAACTCTTTGAATTCCGAATATAGTTGTCCTGCTAAAGTCTTGTTATGTGCTAAAACAAGTGTTGGCTTCTGTACTTGCTGTATTATGTTAGCCATTGTAAAGGTCTTTCCAGAGCCTGTAACACCTAGTAAAGTTTGAAATTTCTTTCCTTGTTTTATTCCATTACTTAAATATTCTATTGCCTGTGGTTGGTCTCCAGTAGGCTTATATTCCGAATGTAATTTAAACATAATTGCCCCCTATGTTTATAAATCATTTATTATAATAACATAAATACGATAGATTATCAACTTAAATTTTCTACTATAAAAGGGCGCCCTATATAGAGTGCCCTTTAAGATTATTCAAATTTAGTTGACAAGCTCTTTACAAATCCATATGGATTTACTCTAAAGAAATAATCTCTTCCGAGGATTCCCACACGTTTTGCTGAAACTTCTTCTAATATCCGCTCTGCGAATATCTCCTTTGTTTCTTCTTCTCCATGGTTTACCAATACCAGCTTTAAGTCTTTGAATTGTTGCAAAAATGCAATCATTTCGTCTGCTTTAGCATGTGCAGAATATTCTTTTGTATATTCTACATCTGCTTGTTTTTTTACCATTATTCCTGCAATTTCTACAATTCCACCCATTTTAGCAGTTTTTAACCTGTTTCCAAGTGTTCCTTCTGCTGTATAACCAGTAAAATGGATTAAAGCATCTTTTCTGGTTATATATTCTGGAATATATAGCTGTGCAGGGCCATATGACCCCATACCTGCTGTAGTAAGAATCACTTTTGGATCTGTGTCTTTCAAAACATCGCTTCTATTTGTTTTATTTACAACAGAATAATTTGTTGGTAAGAAATCTCTCATTTCTTCTTTAACATCTAATCCGTCTGTATAATGTAAACTTGTATATTTAATAGCAAGTTTACCATCCAAATAGATTGGAATGTTTTTGTCTAATTCTCCTTTGTCTTGCATGCATCTTAGTTCATACAAGATTTCTTGAGAACGTCCAAGAGAAAATACTGGTGCTACAACAGTTCCACCTTTTGCAAGACATTTTAAAATGTTTGTTTTAAAACATTTTTCCATTTCGTCTGTATCCATATCTCCATATGTAGATTCTTGAATTACCATAAGTGGCAATTCTAAAACCCAATCTGGCAATGGTTCTACATCAAAAAATAGATTATCACCTTTATAATCCCCTGTAAACAACAAATTGATTGTATCTAGCTCTTGATAATATTCCATTGGATAACTTATTTGGACTAAAATCATAGAAGCCCCCATAAGATGCCCATTATTAAAAAATGTAACTTTAACATTATCCATTACTTGTATTGTTTTATTATATGCACATGGTTTTACAAGTCTCATGGTTTTTGCTACATCTTCGTCAGAATATAGAGTCTTTTTATTTCTTCTTTTTGCTACATCTCTTAAGATTTTACAGGTATCTGCTAATGCTATAGGCATTAACTTTGATGTTGTTTCTGTTGTGTAGATTTCTTTATAAAATCCATTTTTAACCATATATGGTAACCGACCAATATGGTCTACATGGTTATGTGTTACTAAACAAAAATCAACATTTTCCGGATTAAATGGCAAGCTTTGGTTTAATTCGTCATGATCAATTTCTTGGAATAAACCACAGTCTACTACAAACCGTATTGTATTACCATCTGGGAACTTGACAACAACTAAGTTACATGAACCTGTAACTTCTGGGTGTAATGCCATTATGTCAGCATAGAACGGTTCTTTACTACCCATGAATAACCCTCCTTTAAGTTAGTTAACTTAAGTCCTACATGTGCAATACATCATATTTATTGTAACATATATTGTCGTTTTATGTCAAACTTTTTAAGTAACTATATAAAATTTATCATGCACACAATTACACAATATATAACCACAATAAAATACAGAGCATGTAGTTACAGGCATGCTCTGTACTTGTTTATGTCTTTTTCTCTATTGCTAGATTGATATTCTTCCTATTACATATCCTAGTATTAAGTTTGATATTAATATTACTGGATTTGTATTTTCTTTTTGCTCAGTACCTGTTGGTGGTATTATGGTTATTGTATTTGTAAGATTTTCTGTAAAGTCTTCTCCATTACTATCTCCTGGATATGCACTTAAGTATGGTGTTATTTCTGCTTGTATTTGTTCAGTATCTGATATATCTATAGTTTCTGTTTGTGCATGGTCATTATCTGGGTATACCATTCTTCTGTTTCCACTATCTTTATACTTAAATACTTCGGCATCTACTATAAATGCTTCATTTACAGGTCCTCCATTTGACTCTGTACTATAAAAGTCGTCTAAGTTTGCTATTAATCTTGTTAATACAAATTTTACTTGATATTCGCCACCTGGTGCTATATAAAATCCATTTTCTCCTTGATTATTATTATCTAGTACTGTTTTTAATGATATATTTTTTATATTGTCTCCTTCGTCTGTTGTGTATTTATCTAATGTACCTTGTGATATTAAGTTGTTATTTTTTAATTCTTTTAAGTTTACTATTTCCCAATTATATTTACTATTTTGTCCATCTTCTGTTATTAAATCTGTATTTGAGTCATATATAAATTGCTGTGGTAAGTGTGTCATTAATTCTAGATAGTTACATTGTAGTGAAGAGTCATTTTTTATTGTTATTGTATATTCTACTTGTAATGTTGTACCAAATGTTAATTCATCATCTAGTGTTTGTAGTATCATTCCTTCTGACCCTGGTTCTAGTGTTTGTATATTTAAAACTTGTCCATTTTGTAATATTACTCGTAAACCTGTAGTTGTAACTTTAGTTTTTAATGCAAAACCTGGTCTTCTTGCTAAGCCTAGGTTTTGATTCTCATAATGTACTTCTACATACACAACATTTACTGTTATTTCATTTCCTTCTGAATCTGTTTCAGTATAAGAATAATTTGTTCCTCCACTTTCTATTGTATAACCTTCATCTCTACCTTTTACAATTATATATGTTTTGTCACTTAATTCTTTTGCAGTATCATATGATTGTGGAGTATAATTATCTATTTGGTCAAACATTATTGTATTATCATATGTTAGGTTATCAACAAATTGACTATCTACTTCTTCTCTTCTTTCTGTTTCTTCATATCCCAATATTATTGTATGTCCATATGTATATTCTTCTTCTTTTTTATTTGTAATTAAGTATTCTTTTAATTCTTCTCTTATTGCTTGACTTGTTTGGTTACCATCTTCTATTGTTTCAAATCTATCTGATTCACTAAATACTCTATTTACATAGTCTGCCTCTTCTTGGTCTTGTGATTTTGTAATTAAAGAGAATATATGTACTCCGTCTTCTTTTAATTCTGTTATTTTATTTTTTGTAGTTTCTGCTATTTGGTCTAATTTATTATACAATGTTTCTTCTGAGTCGTCACTATATGTTACTGTTGAACCATCTGATGTAGGCACACCATCTGATATTATTGTTATAAATCTATTTGAGTTTTCTTTATCATTATTATAAAATGATTCATATGCTTTGTCTAGTGCTCCTAATACATTAGTATTAGATGTACACCATCCGTCTTCTCTATTTATATCATCTAATGCTTGATTTAATAATGTTAAACTTTTTGTAAGTGATACTGCTCTATAGTTTTCACCAGAGAAGAATATTAAACCAATGTATATGTTATCTCCACTATCTAATAAATTTTTACATAAATCTTTTGCTGATTCTACTGCTACATCTAGTCTTGACCTTTCTTTTCCTAAAAACATTACATTTGTATCACGCATACTGACAGAGCAGTCTAATGCTATGTAGAATTGTAATGCACCTTGTCCACTTTGAATTACCTCTTCTACTGTCATATCTGTAACAACTTCTTTTTCTGGTGCTTCTACTGCAATGTAATCATGTCCATTGTATTTTAATACATTTTTCATCATTTCTACATCATTTGGATCTATTCCATTTATATCTCCATAAACAAATTCTGTAGTATATGTACCTGGTGCTGGCTTAAATTCATAATTACCAGAAGCATCTGTTCTTGTTTCGTCTACAATAGTATCTCCTTGTTTTAATCTTACTAAAACACCTTCTATTGGCATTTTAGCTTTAGTACTATCACTACCTTGCTGACCTATAGAAGCATAACCTAAATCTTCATATACATTTCCTTTAATAGTTGTATGATATTCTATTGTCATTGTTTTATCTCCTGAACCACTACTGTCTGATGGTTCGCTGTCATTTGGTGCATCTGATGGAGTTGATGAACTGCTACCTCCACTTGAGCTAGAACCTCCTCCACCTCCTGATGATGGCGGTGGTGATGGGCTATGCGAACTTTCTCCTGCTACCCCACCTAAAAAGCTGGCATATGTTATTGTGCTAAACATTGGTATCATTATTGTAAGTATTAATAACACTGCAATTATACGTTTATGGATTTTTTTCATTTTACTCATCCCTTTCTAAAAGAGTGTATATTTAAATTCCTTTAATTTCTCAGTCCTCTACATAATAATTATACCATATTTAACATAATTAGTCAATTTTATGTTAAAGTCGACGCGAAAAATTGCTATGCAATTTTTCTGTGCAATGTTGTTTTTTGTTGAATAGGGAAAATTCATTTTTCCTATTCAACAAAAAAGTGCCCCAGGGTGGGTGGTTTGCCACACCTTGGGGCTGAGGTTTTGTGAATTGTGCTATTGTTACTTAAGTTGTTTTGCTTGTTGCTGTTACTACTATTTCCATTTCAATGATATTATAAAAACATAATCATAAATAGTGGATAATGTTCTATATTTTGTTCATCTTTATAAACATTACAGTCATTTTCAAATTTCATATATCTTGTTACTGTTTTATAATTTTGTAAAATTGATTTCAAGGATTTTGCTTGCTTATTTTTACCAGATTTAACTTCAATTGCTGTAACCCTTCCATCTATATTTAGTACAAAATCAATTTCTAAAGTGCTTTTTCTTTCAAAATACATTAATTTACTATGTCTTGTAGCTATTTCTTCAGCACATACGTTTTCTAATAATGCTCCTTGATTGATATATAAATCATCCTCTAAAATTGCTTTTTGTGTACCTTCTTCTAACATTGCTACTAATAATCCTGTATCTCTCATATATATTTTAAAACAATTTAATCGTATATTTGATATTAAAGGCAATGCTGGTTCAGATAAATTGTAACAAAAATTAATAATTCCTGCATCTTTTAACCACTCTATTGCAGAACTATACTTTCTTTCTCCGACATTTTCTTCATTTTCTTTTATTTCTGCAAATAAAAACTTTTTATTTTTCTTTGACAATTGTATTGGTATGCTATTAAATGTATTAATAATTTTTTGTTTATTGCTAGTTTCTGCAAATTTTACTACATCTAATAAATAATTTTCTACAATTGCTTTTTGTAATGTTAATACTTTTGACAAACTATTTGTTTTTACATATTCATTTACTACATTAGGCATTCCTCCAACTAACATGTACATTTTAAATTGTCCTGATAATTGTTTTAAAATATATTCGTCTATTGGTTTTGTATTCTCAAAGCACTCTTTTGCATAATTTATAGTTTCTTTTTTTATACCTATACCCCATAAAAATTCTTCAAAATCTAATGGATATAAATCAACCACTCTTTCATATCCTACTGGATATGATGTTACTTCTTTATAATATAAACCTAATAATGAACCAGATGATATTACATCTATTCTTCCATCTAAAGCAAAACTTTTTAATGCTGTTCGTGCATTTGGGCAAGATTGTATTTCGTCTAAAAATAAAATTGTTTTATTTGCTACTATAGGTATATTAGGAAATGTAACTTCAAGTTTCATTATTAATGTTTTTATATCTAGATTTCCATCAAAAATTTTTTTATACTCAGGAGTTAGTTCAAAATTTATATATATATAATTTTCGTAATTATTTTTTGCAAAGTCGTCAATAATAAATGTTTTTCCAACCTGTCTTGCTCCTCGGATTAACAAACAAGGCTTTTTTTCTTCATTTTTCCAATCTTCTAATATCCTAGTAATTTTTCTTTCTAACATTTTTACCACCTCATAATTATTTCTTTTCAATTATGTCGCTATTATTCCTATTTCTTATTATATTATACACTTTTTCATTATTTTATGCAAGTTTTTACTAGGACTTTTGAGGTACGATTGCAAGTTTTTACTAGGACTTTTTGTGTCTGTGTGCAAGTTTTGCACTGTCTGAACAAATCGGAAAGCCGTTTTATTAACAGTAAGCGGTCAATGATGAAGTGCACCCCAGCTATGGTTTGACCACGATAGTGGTCAAGACCCAGCCTTTTGATTAAGAAATATTTCATATAGTTCTAAGAGCGTATACTTTTAAAAGACATTTTAAAACGCTTTCTTAATTAATGTAGAGT
>CALXAW010000071.1 GCA_944386375.1 uncultured Clostridia bacterium | reverse complement strand
CTCAACTAATAAAGCTGTTTTTCCTTGACTTTCCTTTTTCCATTTTAAAATGTTATTATATACTTTTCTTTTCATAATCTCTTCTCCCTAATATAAAACTAATTATAATTTATCACAAAATCAAGAATAATTCAAGTACGTTTTTACACAAAATCAAAAATAATGTTACTTTTGCTACAACACTAAAAAAATTACCAGGTTTTTCTTGACTTATAAATAGAAAAGTGATAAAATAAACAATGCTATGGTAAATGCCAAAAGTGTGTGCTTCCGTAGCAATTAACTAAAATTAGGAGGTGAAATTTAAGTGCCAACAATTAATCAATTAGTAAGAAAAGGTAGACATACTGTAAAAGCTAAATCTACATCACCAGCTCTACAACATGGTTATAACTCTTTAAAAAAGAGAACAACTAATTCTAGAGCACCACAAAAAAGAGGTGTATGTACAGTAGTTAAAACAGTTACACCCAAAAAGCCAAACTCAGCTTTAAGAAAAGTTGCCAGAGTTAGACTTTCAAATGGTTATGAAGTTACTTCTTATATTCCGGGTATTGGACACAACCTACAAGAACACAGTGTTGTTCTTATAAGAGGTGGAAGAGTAAAAGACCTTCCAGGTGTTAGATACCACATTGTAAGAGGTACACTTGATACTGCAGGTGTTAAAGAAAGAATGCAAGGACGTTCTAAGTATGGTGCCAAAAGACCTAAAAAATAGTCAAACGAATGAAATTCAGCAATCTGTACATTTTCGTTGTCTATTGCAAACTTCGACGTACACAAAGTACGCCTTCAGCTTGCAACAACCAACAAAAATGCACATCTTACTAAATTTGATTCGTTTGAAAATAGCGAATGAAATTCAGCAATCTGTACATTTTCGTTGTCTATTGCAAACTTCGACGTACACAAAGTACGCCTTCAGCTTGCAACAACCAACAAAAATGCACATCTTACTAAATTTGATTCGTTTGAAAATAGCGAATGAAATTCAGCAATCTGCACATTAACAATTTAGGTTATGGCAAAAAAAGATTAGTGCTTGTAATTCTTACTAAATTAAAGGCATTTAAATTTAGCATAGATTATAAAGCACTATACGTAGAAAATTTTAATTTTCACGAGTACCTAGCACTTTGTATATAAAGTGCAAATAAATTTTAAGGAGGGAAGAATAGTGCCAAGAAGAGGATTTATAGCAAAAAGAGATGTTTTACCAGATCCAATTTATAATAGCAAAGTTGTTACAAAATTAGTTAACAATATAATGCTAGATGGTAAAAAATCAGTTGCTCAAAAAATAGTTTATGATGCATTTGATATTATAAAAGAAAAAGAAGGAAAAAATCCTTTAGAAGTTTTTGAAGCAGCTTTAGAAAATGTAATGCCAGTTCTAGAAGTTAAAGCTAGAAGAGTTGGTGGTGCAACATACCAAGTTCCACTAGAAATTAGACCAGAAAGAAGACAAACTTTAGGTTTAAGATGGATTGTTATTTATGCTAGAAAAAGACATGAAAAAACAATGGCAGAAAAACTAGCAGGTGAATTAATAGATGCTACTAACGAAAATGGTGGAGCATTTAAGAAAAAAGAAGATACTCATAAGATGGCTGAGGCTAATAAGGCTTTCGCTCATTACAAATTTTAATAAAAAGCAGCAATCTGCACATAAATAATAATAAATATTAGTTTAAGTTGAAAAAAGGAGGGAAACCTAATGGCAGGTAGAGAATACCCACTAGAAAGAACAAGAAATATAGGAATAATGGCACATATTGATGCCGGAAAAACTACAACAACTGAAAGAATCCTTTTTTATACTGGTAAAACACATAAAATAGGAGAGGTTCACGAAGGTGCAGCAACTATGGACTGGATGGAACAAGAACAAGAAAGAGGTATTACAATTACTTCTGCTGCTACAACATGTTTTTGGAAAAATAATAGAATAAATATTATAGATACTCCAGGTCACGTTGACTTTACAGTAGAAGTTCAAAGATCTCTAAGAGTTTTAGATGGTTCTGTTACAGTTTTGGCTGCAAAAGGTGGCGTTCAACCACAAACAGAAACAGTTTGGAGACAAGCTGATAAATATAATGTACCAAGAATGGTATATGTAAATAAAATGGATATAACAGGTGCTGATTTTTATCTTTGTATAGATCAATTAAAAAATAGATTAAATGCAAATGCGGTTGCAATTCAGTTACCAATTGGTGCAGAGGATCAATTTAAAGGTATAGTTGATTTAATAAAAATGAAAGCATATGTTCATAAAGACGATTTAGGAAAAGAAATAGAAGAAACAGATATCCCAGCAGATTTACAAGAAAAGGCAAAAGATTATAGAGAAAAAATGATTGAATCTGTTGCAGAGCAAGACGAAGAGTTAATGATGAAATATTTAGAAGGTGAAGAACTTTCTGAAGAAGAAATTAAAAAAGGTATTAGAATTGGTACAATAAATAATACTATAGTACCAGTTTGCTGTGGTTCTTCTTATAAAAATAAAGGTGTACAAGAACTATTAAATGCAATAGTAGATTTTATGCCTTCTCCATTAGATATACCAAATGTTAAAGGTATAAATTTAGCAGGAGAAGAAGAAGAAAGAAAAACATCAGATACAGAGCCTTTTGCTGCATTAGCATTCAAAATTGCTACAGACCCATTTGTTGGTAAGTTATGTTTCTTTAGAGTGTACTCAGGAACATTAGAGTCTGGGTCAACAGTTTTAAATGCAAATAAAGATAAAAAAGAAAGAATAGGTAGAATACTACAAATGCACTCTAATCACAGAGAAGATATAGATAAAGTATATTCTGGTGATATAGCTGCAGCTGTTGGTATAAAAGAAGTTACAACAGGTGATACATTATGTGATATTCAACATCCTATAATTCTAGAGTCAATGGAATTCCCAGAGCCAGTTATAGATATAGCTATAGAGCCAAAGGATAAAGTTGCTCAAGAAAAATTAGGTATAGCTTTAGCAAAACTTGCAGAAGAAGATCCAACATTTAAAACATATACAAATCATGAAACAGGTCAAACAATTATAGCAGGTATGGGTGAGCTACACTTAGATATTATTATAGATAGATTAAAAAGAGAGTTTAAAGTTGAATGTAATGTAGGTAAACCACAAGTTGCTTATAAAGAAACTATAAGAAATGCAGTTAAAGTAGAAGGTAAATTTATTCGTCAATCTGGTGGTAAGGGACAATATGGTCATGTATGGCTAGAAATGGAACCAATCGAAGCTGGAAAAGGAATAGAATTTGAAACTAAAATTGTTGGTGGTGCTGTTCCTAAAGATTACTTTAAAGCTATTGAAGCAGGTATTAGAGAAGCAGCAGAAAGCGGTATTTTAGCTGGTTACCCAGTTATAGACTTTAAAGCAACTTTAGTAGATGGTTCTTACCACGAAGTAGACTCTTCAGAAATGGCATTTAAAATAGCAGCTTCTATGGCTTTCAAAGAAGGTTGTAAGCAAGCTAAATCAGTTATTTTAGAGCCAATAATGAAAGTTGAAATAACAGTTCCAGAAGAATACATGGGAGATGTAATAGGAGATGTAAACTCTAGACGTGGTAGAATGGAAGGTATGGATGCAAATAATGGAATGCAAGAAATTCATACATTTATACCACTTTCAGAAATGTTTGGTTATGCAACAGACTTACGTTCTAAAACACAAGGTAGAGGAACATATTCTATGGAACCTTCTCATTACGAAGAAGTACCTAAGTCAGTATTAGAGACTATTGTTGCTTCTCGTGCTAAAAAAGATTAATTTCGATTAAAATCAGCATCTTGCACATTTTGTTTGTTAAGTCAAACCTCGACGTATACCATATACGCCTTCGTCTTGGCTTAACAATCCAAAATGCACAACCTACTAATTTTAATCGAAATTGGATATAGAGATAAAAATCAGCATCTTGCACATTTTGTTTGTTAAGTCAAACCTTGACGTATACCATATACGCCTTCGTCTTGACTTAACAATCCAAAATGCACAACCTACTAATTTTAATCGAAATTGAATATAGGATTAAAATTAAAAAAAGTTTAGATTAATTATTTTAGAAAAAGCTTGATTTTTTATAAATTATGTTATAAAATACGCTTGATATAATTTAAGTTATTAAATTTAAAAATTATAAATGTAGTTAGAAAAACTAACTAAAATTAAAGGAGGAATTTTAAATGGCAAAAGCTAAGTTTGAAAGAACTAAACCACATGTTAACATTGGTACAATTGGTCACGTTGATCATGGTAAAACAACAACAACAGCAGCTATTACAAAATATTTAGGATTATTAGGTAAAGCTCAATATACAGCATATGATCAAATAGACGGTGCACCAGAAGAAAAAGAAAGAGGTATTACAATTAATACAGCACACGTTGAATATGAAACAGAAAAAAGACACTATGCACACGTTGACTGTCCAGGACACGCTGATTATGTTAAAAACATGATTACAGGTGCTGCACAAATGGATGGAGCTATATTAATAGTTTCTGCAGCAGATGGTCCTATGCCTCAAACAAGAGAGCACATCTTACTTGCTAGACAAGTTGGTGTTAAATATATCGTTGTTTACTTAAATAAATGCGATATGGTTGACGATCCAGAATTATTAGAATTAGTAGAAATGGAAGTTAGAGACTTATTATCTAGCTACGATTTCCCAGGAGATGAAATTCCAATTATAAAAGGTTCATCTTTAAAAGTATTAGAGAGCACATCTACAGATCCAAATGATCCAGTATATGCTCCAATAAAAGAATTAATGGATGCAGTTGACGAATATATCCCAACACCAGAAAGACCAGTAGACCAACCATTCTTAATGCCTGTTGAAGACGTATTTACAATAACAGGTAGAGGAACAGTTGCTACAGGTAGAGTAGAAAGAGGAAAAGTAAAATTATCTGACGAAGTTGAAATAGTTGGATTATCAAAAGAAAGAAGAAAAACAGTTGTTACTGGTGTAGAAATGTTTAGAAAATTACTAGACGAAGCAGAAGCTGGAGACAACATTGGTGTTCTTCTAAGAGGTATTGATAGAAAAGACATCGAAAGAGGTCAAGTTCTAGCAAAACCAGGAACAATACATCCACATACAAAATTCTCAGCAGAAGTTTATGTATTAACTAAAGAAGAAGGTGGACGTCATACACCATTCTTCAATGGTTACAGACCACAATTCTACTTCAGAACAACAGACGTTACAGGTGTTATTGAATTACCAGCAGGTACAGAAATGGTAATGCCAGGTGACAATGTTTCTATGACAATAGAACTTATCACACCAATAGCTATCGAAAAAGGATTAAGATTTGCTATTCGTGAAGGTGGTAGAACAGTTGGTTCAGGTGTTGTATCTGAAATAATTGAGTAATAAAATATCAATAAAAGCTAAAAAGGTTGCAATTCTGCAACCTTTTTTTGCATTAAATACTTGCTTTTTTTGTAAAACAATAATAAAATAAATATATTATAAATAATATTAGAAAAGAAGAAAAAAATAGGAGGGGCACAATGAAAATACTCTTAGACGCAATGGGTGGAGATAATGCACCAGATGCCAATATAAAAGGAGCAGTAAAAGCAATTAATCAAATAAAAGCAGAAGTTATATTAATAGGAAAAGAAGAGGTTATACGTGCTAAAGTAAAAGAGTTTTATGGAAAAGAAGTTGAAGAAATATCAGAAAGATTAAAAATTAAAAATGCAACAGAAACTATAGAAATGGAAGATAAACCAACAGTTGCTATAAAGCATAAAAAAGATTCGTCTATGGTTGTTGGCTTTAAAATGCTAAAACAAGGAGAAGGAGATGTTTTTATATCTGCTGGTAATTCTGGGGCACTACTTACAGGTGCTACACTTTTAGTAGGTAGAATAAAAGGTATAGATAGACCTGCCTTAGCTGGTATTTTGCCTGCATATAAAAGCCAACTTTTATTAATAGATGCAGGTTCTAATACAAATTGTAAGCCAATTAATTTATTGCAATTTGCACAAATGTCTAGCATATATTTACGCAATACTTATGGCATAGAAAATCCTGCAATTGGGCTGTTAAATATAGGTACAGAAGAGACAAAAGGTAATGACTTAACAAAAGAAAGTTATCAACTTTTAAGAGAAAAAGCAGAGGAGTTAAACATAAATTTTGTAGGTAATGTTGAAGGTAGAGATGCTTTTTCTGGTAAAATAGATGCAATTGTAACAGATGGATTTACAGGTAATGTGTTTTTAAAAACAACAGAAGGATTAGGCAAATTAGTTAAAACAACTCTTACAGAAAGTTTTAAGAAAAATATTTTTTCTATAATAGCCGCACTTCCATCACTTCCTGCAATTAATAGGTTAAAAAAAGCTATGGATTATAAATCTTATGGTGGAGCATTATTTTTAGGAGTAAAAAAACCTGTTGTAAAAGCACATGGTAGT
>CALXAW010000070.1 GCA_944386375.1 uncultured Clostridia bacterium | reverse complement strand
AGATCAAGATGACTGGGCTGGATGGAAAGAATTAACAGAAGCTTTAGGAAATAAAGTTCAATTAGTTGGAGATGACCTATTTGTTACAAATATAACTAGACTACAAAAAGGAATAGATAACAATATATCAAACAGTATTTTAATAAAACTAAATCAAATAGGAACTTTAACAGAAACATTAGATGCAATAGAACTTGCTAAAAAGAATGGCTATACAGCAGTGGTTTCTCATAGAAGCGGAGAAACAGAAGATACAACATTAGCAGATGTAGCTGTTGCAACAAATGCAGGGCAAATTAAAACAGGAGCACCATGTAGAACAGATAGAGTTGCTAAATATAATAGGCTTTTAAATATAGAAGCAGAACTTGGAGATTGTGCAATATACCCAGGAATAAAGGGATTAAATAGATAGAAACACTACTAATGTATTATAGTGGTAGTAATTATATGGAAACTTAGGTATTATTAAAAGTAGTATCTAAGTTTTTTACATTCCAAGAAAAAATGCTTAAAATAAAGGGGTTGAAATCATACGAACATTTTTTTGAAAAAATTTTAAAAAAGTATTGACAAAAAATAAAAAAATGTATAAAATAAGAACAACAAAAACAAACAACAATTCGTAAAACGAAATTTTGTAAGGAGGAATGAAAAATGAAAGTATTACAAACAAAAACAAATAAGGTAATAAAAGGCAGAAAGCCAGGTTATGCAATAGAAAAAGACCCAGTAAAAATCCTAGGAAAAAATTTCAGATTACGAATTTTTTATAAAAATATAAAAATTTCAGAACTAAATTTACTAGGTAAAGACATACAAGTATTTTTACCACATAAATATAAAAAAATAGGAAACAGTGCAATATTAAGTTTAGCATTAGATAAAATGTATGAGGCAATAGCAAGAGAAGAAATAGATAAAATAATGGAAAAAACAAGAATAATGTTAGGCTTTGCACCAGAAGATTACACTATAGAAAAAATAGGAACAAAGTTAGCACATTGTTCAGAAGATAAAAAAATAACAATAGATCCAGAAATAGTAAAATATGATAGAAAAATAATAGAATACATTATATTACATCAATTTTGCCATCTAAAATATAAAACACATGCAAAAAAATTTTACGAAATAATATCAAAACATATGCCAAACTATAAATTATACGAAAAAGCTTTAGAAAATACAAAATATTAAAAATTTAAAAAAATTTAAAAAAAGTATTGAAAAAAAAAAATCATTTTAGTATAATTTAAATGTCAAACAATAATATATATACAAAAGTAAAATTAAAATAAAAAACAAGAGGTATGAGAAATTCTACTTCGGAAAGGAAGAAAAATGGCAGAGAAAACAAAAGGAAAAGTAAGTGTTAAAGAGAGAGGAAAATCAGTTAGTATAATTGCAATTATTGTAGGTATTGTTGTAATTGTAGCAGTAATATTTGGAATTTACAAATTAGTAAACAATGATGGCTGGAAAGATGCGACAACTGTAGAAGAAGTTGTAATAAAAGAAAGTGATTCAGATGATGTAAAAGTAGAAAAATTGCAAAAGAAAATTCAATTATTAACAACTGATATTGATAAAATACAAAGTGAAGTTAACACAAAATTAGAAGAAATGAATAATTTATATGAAGAATATGTTGCAGAAATGAATAAATATCAAACAGGAGCACCTGCTACAACAACTGCACAATAATATATGATGGAGAGTAGCAACTTTTATACTACTTAAAAAGTCATACTTTCCTGGTGTATAAAAAAGATGTAATATTGCTTAATTACATCTTTTTTTGCATTATACCTTGACAAATTCAAAAAAATAGTGTAAAGTATAATAGCATTACAAAAAAAGGAGTAGTGATTATGGAAAAAAATGTTGAAATAAGTATGTTATGCCAAATATATGGTAAGCTTTTAACAAAAAAACAATATGAATTTCTAAATGACTACTACAATAATGACTTTTCTTTATCAGAAATTGCAGAAAATAATAATATAACAAGGCAAGCTGTTAGAGACATTATTAAGAAAGGGGAGAAAAAACTTTTCGAATACGAAGAAAAGCTGTTGTTTATGAAAAAGACGTTGAATCAAGAAAGAAAGATACAAGAAGTTTTATCAGAGCTCACAAAAATTCAAAAAGACTATTCTGATAAACAAGTAGCAACAATTTTAGATAGTATAAAAAAAGAATTAAATTGTTTAGTTTAAAAGGAGGATATAAAATATGGCGTTTGAAGGTTTATCTTCTAGACTACAAGAAATAACAAGAAAAATCAGAGGTAAGGCACGTATTACAGAATCTGATTTAAAAGAAATGCTAAGAGAAGTTAAACTAGCTTTATTAGAAGCAGATGTTAATTATAAAATAGTAAAAGAATTTATAGCAACAATTCAAGAAAAGGCATTAGGAGAAGAAGTTTTAAAATCTCTTACACCAGGGCAACAAGTTGTAAAAATAGTAAAAGACGAAATGGTAAAATTATTAGGAGGAGAAACAAGTCAAATAAATTTTACGCCAAATCCACCAACAATAATAATGCTAGTAGGTTTACAAGGGTCTGGTAAAACAACAACTGCAGGAAAGCTTGCAAACTTAATAAGAAAGCAAGGTAAAAAACCATTGTTAGTTGCTTGTGATATTTATAGACCAGCTGCTATAAAACAATTACAAGTAGTAGGAGCACAACTTAATATTCCTGTTTTTAGCAATGAAAATTCAAAAGATGTAGTTCATATAGCAAAACAAGCATTAAATGTAGCAATATCAAAACTAAATGATGTAGTAATTTTAGATACAGCAGGTAGGCTTCATATAGATGAAGAGTTAATGGAAGAATTAAAAAACATTAAGCAAAATGTAAAACCTCACGAAATACTTTTAGTTGTTGATTCTATGACAGGGCAAGACGCTGTAAATGTTGCAGAAAAATTTAACGAAGCATTAGGAATAGATGGAGTAGTTTTAACAAAATTAGATGGAGATACCAGAGGTGGTGCAGCCCTTTCTGTAAAAAAAGTAACTGGTAAACCAATAAAATTTGCAGCAACTGGAGAAAAGTTAAACGATATAGAAGTATTTAACCCAGAAAGAATGACATCTAGAATTTTAGGAATGGGAGATATGCTTGCTGTTATAGAAAAGGCAGAAGAAGCTTTTGACTTAGAAGAAGCTGAAAAATTAGAAAAACAGTTAAAGAAAAGAGAATTAGATTTAGACGATTATTTAACACAAATAAAACAAATAAAAAAGATGGGTTCTTTTTCTTCATTATTAAAAATGATACCAGGTATGAACAAATTTGGAGACATACAAGTAGATGATAAAGAATTTGACAAAATAGAAGCTATGATTTGTTCTATGACTAAAGAAGAAAAAAGAAACACAAAATTATTAAATGCAAGTAGAAGACAACGTATAGCAAAAGGTAGTGGAACTACAGTACAAGATATAAATAAATTTATAAAATCTTTTGAAATGACACAAAAAATGATGAAAAAGGTGCAAAATGGTAAAGGCAAAGGTATGAAAAATATGCTTAAGGGAATTGATGTAAATAGTTTAAAAGATTTTAAAATGTAGTTATTAACTTTAATAATATATAAATAAATTGCAGGAGGTGAAAATAATGGTAAAAATAAGATTACAAAGACAAGGAAAGAAAAAAGCTCCATTTTATCACATTGTAGTTGCAGACTCTAAAAGCCCAAGAGATGGAAAAATAATAGAACAACTTGGTACATATAACCCAATGACAAAACCATCAACAATTGTTTTAGATAAAGAAAAAGTAGCAAAATGGATACAAAATGGTGCAAAACCAACAGACACAGTTAAAAAACTAATTGAAAATGCATAAGTTAAAAACTAAAAATAGGAGGAAACTAAAATGAAAGAAGTTTTAAAAACTATAATCCTAAATTTGGTTGAAAATAAGGAAGAGGTTGAAATACAAGAAGAAGTTGATGGAAAATCAATTATCTTAAAAATTAAAGTTTCTCAAAATGACATGGGAAGAGTTATAGGTAAACAAGGTAGAATTGCAAAAGCACTAAGAACTCTTACAAAAGCATTAGCAACTAAAGAGCAAAAAAGAGTTACATTAGAATTTGTTGATTAATTGGAGTATTTTATGCAAAAATTAGAAATAGGTCAAATAGTAAATACATTTGGAATAAAAGGTTTTGTAAAAGTAAAGCCATTTACAGATGATATTACAAGATTTGAAAAATTAAAAAATGTATATATCAAAGATAAACAATATCAAGTGCAAGAAGTAAAATATCATAAAAATATGGTATTACTAAAATTTTTAGAAGTAAATAGCATAGAAGAAGCAGAAAATTTGCGTAATAGTTATATACAAATAGATAGAAAAGATGGCATAAAAAAAGAAAATGAGTATTACATAGTAGACTTATTAGGCTTAGAAGTATATGACGAAAATGATAATTTACTAGGCATATTAGAAGATATATTTAATACAGGAAGTAATGATATATATGTTGTAAAAAACAAATTAGGAAAACAAACTTTATTACCAGCTATATCTGATGTTATAAAAGAAATCAACCTAGAGCAAAAGAAAATAGTAGTTCATCTTTTAAAAGGATTAGAATAAATGGAGGAATAATGAAATTTGATGTTTTAACACTTTTTCCAGAAATGTTTAGTCCAATTAAACAAAGCATTTTAGGAAGAGCAGAAGAAAAAAAGCTAATAGAAATTAATTTAATAAATATTAGAGATTTTTCAAAAGACAAACATAAAAAAGTAGATGATACTCCATATGGTGGTGGAGCAGGAATGGTAATAAGACCAGATGTAGTATATGATGCATACAAATCTGTATACCAAAAAAAAGCTAAGGTAATATATTTATCACCACAAGGAAAAGTCCTAGACCAAAAAAAGGTAGAAGCTTTAAGCAAAGAAAAACATCTAATACTTCTTTGCGGACATTACGAGGGAATAGACCAAAGAGTTTTAGACGAAATTGTAGATGAGGAAATATCTATTGGAGACTATGTTTTAACAGGAGGAGAACTACCAGCAATGGTATTAATAGACAGCATAAGTAGACAAATAGAAGGAGTTTTAAAAAAAGATTCTATTTTAGAAGAGTCATTTTCAGATGGAATATTAGAATATCCTCAATATACAAGGCCAGAAGAATTTAATGGAAAAAAAGTTCCTGATGTATTAGTTTCGGGTCATCATGAAAATATAAAAAAATGGCGAAGAAAAGAGGCTTTAAAAAATACTTTTTTAAAAAGACCAGAACTATTAGAAAATAAAAAAATGTCAGAAGAAGACATAAAAATAATACATGATATTAATGTGAAGTACAAAAATGTACCGCTCACAAATAAAAAGGAGGTAAAAAATTAAATGGATATTATAAAATCTATAGAACATGAACAATTAAAAAATAAAATACCAGAATTAAAAGTTGGTAATACAGTTAGAGTTCATGTAAAAATAAAAGAAGGAAATAAAGAAAGAATACAGGTATTTGAAGGAGTTATTATAAAAACACAAGGAGGAGGATTAAACCAAACATTTACAGTAAGAAAAATATCTTATGGTGTAGGTGTAGAAAAAACATTTTTAATTCATTCTCCATTAGTAGAAAAAGTTGAAGTTGTTAGAGTTGGTAAAGCAAGAAGAGCAAAACTTTATTACTTAAGAGATAGAGTTGGTAAAATTGCTAAACCTAAAGAAAAAGTAGGAGCAAGAATTGAGACAAACGAAGTAGTTGTAAAAGAAGACTTAGTAGAAGAACCTGTAGCAGAAGAGCCGGCAGTTGAAAGTGCACCAGAAGAAGCACCAGCAATTGAAAAAACAGAAACTGTAACAGAAGAAGTAGTAGATACAGTAAAAGAAGAACCAGTTGAAGCTGT
The DNA here is from genome assembly GCA_944386375.1 of uncultured Clostridia bacterium. Classification (GTDB taxonomy): domain Bacteria; phylum Bacillota; class Clostridia; order TANB77; family CAG-508; genus CAG-269. The sequence continues at coordinate 682 of CALXAW010000070.1, read as the reverse complement.
AAAAGAAGCTCCAGAAGCTAAAAAAGAAGAAAAAAAAGAAGAGTAAAATAAGTGTGAAACATTGGAGCGTAGCGACTTCTAGTATAGGAAAATTCGAATTTTCCTATACTAGAAGTCGCTACGCTCTAACAATGCATGAAAACAAAAATTTTAGTATTGACACATGGTTAACTTATGAGTATAATAATACTACACTTTATATAAAGTGAAATTTCCATTTTAGTTTGACATTAGTAAAATAATAATGTATAATATTACCAGTTTTGCAAAACTCAAAAGCGACATAATTTGGATATTTAAATGATTTATATGTCGTAAAATACAACAAAAGAAAGGAGGAAATAACATGACAGAAAAAGAAAGAGATACTTTACTTTTAAAAATAGCTACCAAAATTGACTCAATAGACGAAAAAGTAAATAAGTTAGACGAGAGAATGGCAGCATTGGAAGAAAGAATGACAGTATTAGAAGAAAGAATGACAGCATTGGAAGAGAGAGTAACAGCATTAGAGGAAAGAGTAACAGCATTAGAGGAAAGAGTAACAGCATTAGAAGAGGAAATGACAGCATTAAAAGAAAAAGTGACTAAATTAGATAAAAAATTAGAAGAAACATATCAAGAAATGAGAAGAATTTCTGCTGACGTTGCGCATATAGAAATTGATCATGGTAGCAAAATT
>CALXAW010000069.1 GCA_944386375.1 uncultured Clostridia bacterium | reverse complement strand
AAAAAAAAAAAAAAAAAAAAAAAAAAAAAATAAATAAAAAAAAAAAAAATAATAAAAATTTAGAAGAAGAAATAAATAAATTAAAAAATAATAATAATTTAAAAATAAATTTAGAAAAAGAAAAAATAAAAAATAAATATATTAATAAAATAAATGAAAATAAATTATTTAATTTTATAAATAACGAAAATATAAATAATTTATTATTAAATATACAAAACGAAATAAATAACAATAAATTAAAATTACACTCTTTAGACCTAGATAAAGAAAATATAGAACCAAAATTAGATAATTTAGCAAATTTAGAAGAAAGATTAGAACAATTATACGAACAATATGTAAACTTAAATAAAATAAATTCAAGTATAAATTTAGCAAAAGAAGTTTTAAATTTATCATACGAAAAAATGAAAGACACAGTTACGCCAAGGTTTACACAAGAATTATCTAATACAATTTCTCAAATAACAAATGGAAAATACATAAATGTAAAATATGATGATGAAAGAGGTTTGGTAACCGAGGTAGAAAATGGTGATTATGTTTTAGCAGATAGGTTAAGTATAGGAACAATAGACCAATTATATTTATCATTAAGATTATCAATAATAAATGAATTAACAGAAGAAAAAGTGCCATTAATTTTAGACGAATCTTTTGCATATTATGATGAGCAAAGATTAAAAAATATTTTAAAATTTATTAATGAAAAATTTAATAATTATCAAATAATTATTTTTACTTGTACAGAACGAGAAAAAAATATATTAGAAGAATTAAAAATAAAATATAATTTTATAAATTTACAATAATATAATATCTTACAAAAGTTGTAATTATGCTAAAAATATAGTATAATATAAAAGCATAAAAAATAGAAAAGAGGTATATATATGTTTGACAAATTAGAAGGTGTAGAAGCAAGGTATATAGAATTAACAAAATTAATTAGTGACCCAGAAGTTATAGCAAACCAAACAGAATGGCAAAAATTAATGAAAGAGCATAGTAGTTTGCAAGAGTTAGTAGAAAAATATAGGGAATACAAAAAAGTTAAACAACAAATGGAAGAAGCAAAAGAAATGATGGATGATAAAGAATTAAAAGAATTAGCAGAAGCGGAATTTTACGAAGCAAAAGAGAAACTACCTAAAATAGAAGAAGAGCTAAAAATATTATTAATTCCATCAGATCCAAATGACGATAAAAGTATAATATGCGAAATACGTGCAGGAGCAGGTGGAGAAGAAGCAGCTTTATTTGCAGGAACATTATTTAGAATGTATTCAATGTATGCAGAAAAAAAACACTGGAAAGTTGAAGTATTACACGAAAATGAAACAGGTTTAGGTGGATATAAAGAAATATCTTTTATGATAACTGGCAAAGGTGCATATAGTAGATTGAAATTTGAAAGTGGAGTACATAGAGTACAAAGAGTTCCAGACACAGAAAGTAGTGGAAGAATACATACTTCAACAGCAACAGTTGTTGTAATGCCAGTAGCAGAAGATGTAGAAGTAGAGCTAAACCCAGCAGACATAAAAATGGAAGTATTTAGAGCATCTGGTGCTGGTGGACAACATATAAATAAAACATCATCAGCAGTAAGATTAATACATGAGCCAACAGGAATAGTGGTAGAATGTCAAACAGAAAGATCACAATTTCAAAATAGAGAATATGCTATGAAGTTATTGCGTTCTAAAATATATGATATAGAAAAAGAAAAACAAGATACAGAAATAGCAAATACAAGAAAAACACAAGTAGGCTCAGGGGATAGAAGTGAAAAAATAAGAACATATAATTATCCACAAGGGCGTATAACAGACCATAGAATAGGAATGAGCATATATCAAATGGAAGACTTTTTAAATGGTAATATTGATGAAATGATAGATAATTTAATTGCAGCAGATAGAGCAGAAAAGTTGAAAGGAGAAGAAGAATAGGGCTTTTGGTAATATTAATTTGTATATTTACATAAATTATGTTATAATAAGTTAGATAGCACTTTGTGCTAAATATATAAAAAGGGGTAGTAGTATACTACCAAGTCCGAAAGGGCGGAAAGGATACATCATGATGAAGAAATACCGCAAGAGTAGTTACATAATGGGAGCAGAAAGGGTTTCGCCTGGAAGAGAGTTGTATAACTACCTTGAAGACTGCTCATATATAACTAGTGCAGAAAAATGCATTAGGCTTATCGGAACAGTTGGTGAGGAGTGGACGGTGACCATAGATAAGTTGGTTAAAACCTATACTTATGAAGATGGTACTCCAATAACTCCAGAAAACATCCCTGAAAAAGGTGTTTTTGATATAACGCCAATTGTTGGAGCAGATGCAGATGTTGTATTTGCAGAGTTGGCTACAAGGCAGGTAGAGGTTACAACTAGCTGGGGAGAAGTCCTTAAAGCTAATCGTGATGGGGTACCTCATGGAGCTGGAGACTACATTGTGTATGCAAACAAAGGAGGCAAGCCGAATCCTAACGACAAATGGGTTGTTAATGGGCTTGTGTTTAATAACACATACCAAGAAGTATAATCCATTTGTTTAGACCAGTAGAGTTTTTACTTTACTGGTCTTTCTAATTATTTAAATAAAGTATAAAAAAATAACTTATGAATATATTAAAATAAATGTATTTGTGAGGTGTTTTAAGTGGAAGAAATATTAAAAACAGGATTAATAGGTTTGTTTTTTGGTACATTTGGAACTACACTTGGAGGTATAATAGGTGTTACATTTAAAAATACTTCTAATAGATTTTTAAGTTTTATTTTATCTTTTGCTTCTGGTTTAATGATATCTATAATATGTTTTGACTTAATACCAGAAGCATTAGAAATTAGTAATATACCACAAACTATTATAGGAATAGTATTTGGTATAATTATAATGATATTTTGTGATTTAATTGTATCTAAAAAACTTAATTCAAATAAAAAATTCTTAGAAAATAATAATACATTATTAAAAACTGGAATTGTTGTTAGTCTTCGGGTTAGCAATACATAACTTTCCAGAAGGCTTAGCAATAGGGTCTGGTTTTGAGGCATCTATAAAATTAGGTTTAGGGTTAGCATTAGCTATTTGCCTACATGACATACCAGAAGGGATTTCTATGGCAGTGCCAATGAAAAATGGAGGCATAAAACCTACAAAAGTAATTTTTTATGTTATATTATCAGGAGTTACAACTGGAATAGGGGCTCTTTTTGGAGCTATAGTAGGAGGAATATCTGAGCAAGTTATTGCAGGTTGTTTAAGCTTTGCAGCAGGTGCAATGCTGTATATAGTTTCTGGTGAATTAATACCAGAATCAAATAAATTATATAGAGGTAGAATGTCAGCTATTGGAAATATGCTAGGATTTTTAATAGGAATTTTTGCAACAACATTATAAAAATATTGTAGAAGATAAAATATGTATGATATAATATTACTATTAGAGGTGATTATATGAATATAATGTTTGTGTGCACAGGTAATATTTGTAGAAGTGCTATGGCACATTGGTTATTAGTAAAAAAATTAAAAGATTTAAAAATAGATAACATAAATGTATATTCTTGTGGAATATGGGCAGACCACAACGACAGGCCAACTAAAGAAGCCGTACAAGTTATGAAAAAATATGGGGTGGACTTAACACAACATAGACCAAGAAGTATTAGAGATGTAAATATAAAATCAATGGACTTAATCTTATGTGCTACAAATAGTCATAAAATTATGGTTCAGCACGATTACCCAGAAGTAAAAGATAGAGTATATACATTAAAAGAATATGTAGGATATGAGAAAGAATTTCATAAAAAAATAGATTTAGATGATCCTTGGGGATATGGAGAAGATGTATATAGATTTTGTGCTTCTGAAATAAATGAGTGTTTAGATATGTTATTAGAAAAACTAAAATAAGCAAAAGAATGTTTGCAATATTTGCTAAAATCTATTGACTTTTAACTTTTAAAAATATATAATTTTAAAGTGAATTATAAAAAAGAATGGAGTAATAATATGCAAAATATATTAGAAGGATTAAATAATAAACAACATGAGGCAGTTGTAAATACAGATGGTCCATGTTTAGTAATAGCTGGTGCAGGAAGCGGAAAAACAAAAGTATTAACACATAAAATTGCATATTTAGTTGGAGAAAAAAATGTAGCACCATGGAATATCTTAGCAATTACATTTACAAATAAAGCAGCAAATGAAATGAAAGAAAGAATTGCAAATTTAATAGGAGATATGGCACAAGATATGTGGATAGGAACATTCCACTCTATTTGTGTTAGAATCTTAAGAAGACAAATAGATAAAATAGGGTTTGAAAAATCATTTATAATCTTTGATACATCAGACCAAAAAACATTAATAAAACAATGTTTAAAAGATTTACAAATAGATGACAAATTATTTAATGATAGAGCTGTGCTTTCAGAAATAAGTAATGCAAAGAACGAAATGTTAGAGCCAGAACAATATGCAGCAAGAGCTAATGGAGATTTTAGAAAAGAAAAAATAGCTACAGTCTATGAATTATATCAAAAAAGACTAAGAGAAAATAATGCTATAGATTTTGATGACATCATAAATTATACAATAAAAATATTACTAGAAAATCCAGATGTACTAGAATATTATGCTAATAAATTTCACTATGTATTAGTAGATGAATACCAAGATACAAATAAATCTCAATTTACTTTAGTTACATTACTTGCATCTAAACATGGAAATATAACTGTAGTAGGCGATAATGACCAAGGTATATATAGTTTTAGGGGCGCAGATATTACAAATATTTTGAACTTTGAAAAAGACTTTCCTGGAACTAAAATAATAAAATTAGAGCAAAATTATAGATGTACTGGAAATATATTAAAAGCTGCAAATGCAGTAATAAAAAATAATGAAACAAAATATGATAAAAAACTATGGACAGAAAATGAAGTAGGTACATTACCTAAAGTATATTCAGCAGACAATGAGTATGACGAAGGAAAATACATTGTGGAGCAAATAGAGCATTTAAAAAGAGAAGAATATTATAAATATTCTGATTTTGCAATATTGTATAGAATGAACTCACAATCAAGGGCAATAGAAGACATTTTAAGAAGAGAAAACATACCCTACAAAATAGTAGGGGGCCTAAAATTTTACGAAAGAAAAGAAATAAAAGATATTATTGCATATTTAAGATTGGTGCAAAATCCAGCAGACAATTTAAGTTTACAAAGAATTATAAATGAACCAAAGCGTGGAATAGGAAAAGCAAGTTTAGAAAGCGTATTAAAAGTTGCCGAAAGTAACGGAATTTCGATGTATGAGGTAATAAAAAATGCAGAGCAATATGGGTTAAATAGAGTTTACTTAAAATCTAGAGAATTTATAAACACTATGGAAGAGATAATGGCACAAAAAGATAATATGCCAATTTCTAAATTGATAAAAACTATTTTGAAAAAAACAGGATATACACAGGCATTAGAAAACGAAAATACAGTTGAAGCAGAAAATAGAATAGAAAACTTAGAAGAATTTTTAACAGTAGCAATAGAATTTGAAGAAGAATCTGCAGAAAATACTTTAAGCGAATTTTTAGAAAATATAACATTATCTAGTGATATAGATAATATAGAAGAAACAGAAGAATCTGTAACTCTTATGACACTACATAGTGCAAAAGGATTAGAGTTTCCAGTAGTATTTTTAGTAGGGCTAGAAGAAGGAATATTTCCAGGTTATAAATCTATTTCTGAACAGAACGAACTAGAAGAACAAAGACGTTTATGTTATGTCGGAATAACAAGAGCAAAGCAAGATTTATACTTAACATGTAGTAAGCAAAGGACAATTTTTGGTTCTACTAGTTGTAATGCACCATCAAGATTTTTAAAAGAAATTCCATGTGAATTATTAGACGGATATGATGAAGCATTTGAAAAACAAAACAACTCACAATTTGAAGATACTGGTTTTAGCTGGTCATATGGAGGAAAGCAAAACAAAGCTGTAAAAACATATAAAGTAGATAATATGCAAGAAAAAGTTAGTGCAAGTAGCAGTACAAATATTGGTGGCTTTATGTTTAAAACGGCAGAAAACTTTTTAAGTTCTTTAGGAAACAAGAAAAGTCAAGAGCCTGTAGACTTAACACAATATAAGTCAGGTGTTAAAGTATATCATAAAAGATTTGGCGAAGGTACAATAAATTATGTAGAAGCAGAAGGGGATGACCTAAAAGTCGATATAAATTTTGAAAAAGCAGGGCATAAAAGACTTATGGCCAAATACGCAAATTTAGAGGTAATATAATAAAATTTAATAAGTTATAGTAATTTTATAAAAAGAAGATTGCATATTTAAAAAATATGTAATCTTCTTTTTGGGGGTATAAAAACAAAAAAATGGAAAATAATATAAACAATAGAAAAAGAAAGGATGATAAATATGGCAGATTTAAGTCAAGTAGAATTACAAAATTTAAGACATTTAATTGGAGCACAAGAAACTTCTTATCAAAAATTTAACACATATGCTTCACAATGTGTTGATCCACAAATTAAGCAATTATTTACAAAATCAGCACAAGATAGCCTAAACACTAAACAAAAGCTAATGTCATTTTTAAATAATTAAAAGTTTAAAGATTAAAAAATGTTAAAGAAAGGAATGAACAAAAAATGGATGAAAAAACAATGGTTAATGATATTTTAGAAGGTACAAAAGCAGAGCTTACTACGTATCAAGGAGTGATTTCAGAAGCGGAAAATATGCAACTAAGACAAACTATACAGCAATTAAGAAATAATTGTGAAAGCTTTCAGTACGAATTATTTAAAATTGCAGAAACAAACGGGTATTATAAACCAGCAGCAAAAGCTACTG
>CALXAW010000068.1 GCA_944386375.1 uncultured Clostridia bacterium | reverse complement strand
ATAATATTTATAGGTCATGAGCATAAAGCATTTGAAATCGAAATTAATAATAAGAAATTAATAGATGTTGGTAGTAGTGGGTGTACTAAAGATAAAACAACATTTTATACTATAGTAACAATAAATAAAAGTAATATTAAAATAGAAAAGAAGAATATTATTTATAACCGTAAAGAGTTTGAAAAGACTATGTATAATATAGAATATCCTGAAAAAGAATTTATTTCTAAAATATTTTTTCATATGGATACCAATACTAGTTCCATAGAATATTTATAAAATTATACATTGATTTTTTATAATACATGTGGTATATTAACTTAGAAAGATAAAGAATGAAGTTTTATCAAAAAATAATTTCTTGAAATTATAAAAAATAGAAGGAAGTTTAAAAATGGATTATATATTTACCTTTGTAGAAGGAATTGCAAGTTTTATTTCACCATGTATACTGCCAATGCTACCTATTTATATATCATATTTTTTAGGTAAAGATAACAAAAAAACATCAAAAGCAGTAATAAATTCTATAGGATTTGTATTAGGATTTACAATAATATTTATATTATTATCAATATTTGCAAGCAAATTTGGTGGGATAATAAGTGGAAACATAAAATACTTTAAAATAGCATTTGGAATTATTATAATATTACTTGGTTTAAATTACATGGAGCTAATAAAAATAAACTTTTTAAACAAAACCAAAATTGCAAATAAAAAAGCTAAAGACCTAAACTTTATAAAAGCAATAGTATTTGGAATGTTATTCTCAATTAGTTGGACACCATGTATTGGAACATTTTTAAGTTCAGCATTATTATTAATTGCCAAAAACCAAGATGTATTAAAAGGAATAATGTTAATGATAGTATACTCAATAGGTTTAGGAATACCTTTTATAATATCAGCAGCCCTACTTGAAAAATTAAAAGAAGTATTTAATTTTATAAAAAAACATTATGATATAATAAAAAAGATTTCAGGCATAATCTTAATAATAATGGGAATATATATGATATTCTTTTAGGGGGTTCTATGAAAAAAAAGATAATATGGTTTATAATTTTTGCTTTACTTGTAATAGCCATAGTTACAGCTAGCATATATATAAATAAAAAAGGTCAAGAATATATACAAAACAGTCAAACAGAAAATATTGAAACAGAAAATATGCTAAATGTAGAAAATATAGCAAGTACAGCAGAAGAAAATACAGTAAATGAAAATGAGGAGGTAGATAATATGAGTGTTTTAGAAGTAACAACTCAAACATTTCAGCAAGAAGTTTTAAACAGTGAAAAAACAGTATTAATAGATTTTTATGCAGACTGGTGTGGACCATGTAAAATGCTTTCACCAGTAGTAGAAGAAGTAGCGCAAGAAAATACCGACATAAAAGTTGTAAAAATAAATGTAGATAATGCACAAGAATTAGCAGTTAAATATCAAATAATGTCAATACCAACACTAGTTGTTGTAAAGGGCGGAAATGAAGTTACACGTTCTGTTGGAGTTATAAGCAAAACAGAAATGTTAGAAATGATAAAATAATACCTTTTTATGCTTTACAACTTTGGAGCAAAGCGACTATAATACAAAAAATATTATAAAAATACTACACAAATGCAAAAAAGTGTGATAAAATAATTAAGGTTTTGATTATATAAGGTGTTTATAAAGCGAAGAACACATAGAATAAAGTAAAGCAAAAGGAGGAATTAACCATGTCAGGACATTCAAAATGGCATAACATACAAGCGAGAAAAAGCAAAGTAGATGCAGCAAGAGGAAAAATATTTACAAAACTAGGAAGAGAGTTATTAGTAGCAGTAAAACAAGGAGGACCAGATCCAGATTCAAATTCTAAATTAAAAGATGTTATTGCAAAATGTAAAGCAAACAATATGCCAAATGATACAATAAATAAAGCAATAAAAAAAGCATCAGGCGCAGGAAATGAAGCAAACTACGAAGAAATAACATACGAAGGATATGGACCAAATGGAGTTGCTGTTATAGTAGAAGCAAGTACAGACAATAAAAACAGAACAGCAGCAGATGTAAGACATGTTTTTGACAAAGCAGGAGGAAACCTAGGTACAAGTGGATGCGTGTCATATATGTTTAATAAAAAAGGTGTAATAGTAATAGAAAAGGCTTCTACAACTATGGAAGAAGACGAAATTATGATGCTTGCATTAGAAGCAGGTGCAGAAGATTTTGGCTCAGAAGGAGAAGTTTACGAAATTACAACACAGCCAAGCGACTTTTCTGCAGTAAGAGAAAAATTAGAAGAAGCGGGACTAGAATTTTTAGAAGCAGAAGTTCAAATGGTACCAACAACAACAGTTAACTTAGACGAAAAAGGACAAGAAAAAATGGAAAGACTTATAGAAAGATTAGACGAACTAGATGACGTAATGAATGTGTACCATAATTGGGAAGAATAATAAATTTTACATGTTATTAGCATAAAAGATAAAAAAAGCACATATACTTATTATAATAGTATATGCGCTTTTTTTGTTGAATAGGAAAATCAAATTTCCCTATTCAACAAAAAACAACATTGCACAGAAAAATTGCTATGCAATTTTTCGCGTCGACAAATCTTTACGCTTCTTCGAGAACTTAAATATATATAGTTAAATTAGAAAAGTAGAAAAAAGTTCTCGCGAAGCGAGATTTGTCTTGTTGAATAGAAAAAATATTAAAGGAGGACAAGCATGGAAGAATTAAAAGAAATTTTAGAATATTTTACAAAACCAATAGAAGAGCAAATATTAAAAATGGTAAATGGAAACGAAGAAATTGCAAATAATATACAAGAAATACGAATAAGAACAAACAAACCAATAATAGTAAAACTAGATAATTCTAACAAAAGTTTAAAATACAAAGTACCACAAGAAGAATTGCTAAAAACATTTGATAAAGTTTGCGAAAATTCTATATATTCATACAAAAAACATATATGTGAAGGATTTATAACAATAAAAGGAGGACATAGAATTGGACTAACAGGAAACGCAGTAATGGAAAATGACAGAGTCGTAAATATAAATTATATATCAAGTTTAAATTTTAGAATAGCAAGAGAAAAACTAGAAAGTAGTAGTAATGTATTAAAATATGTAATTAAAATGGAAGAAAACAACATATATAACACATTAATAGTCTCACCTCCAGGTGCAGGGAAAACCACAATATTAAGGGATTTGCTAAGAAAACTAAGTAATGGAATAAAAGAAATATCCTTTAAAGGAAAAACGGTAGGGCTAGTAGACGAAAGAGGCGAAATTGCAGCAATGTATAAAGGAATACCACAAAAAGATGTAGGACTAAGAACAGATGTAATAGATAATATAACAAAACCAAAAGGAATGAAAATGTTAGTACGTTCTATGTCACCAGAAATAATTGCATGTGACGAAATAGGAAGCACCGAAGATGTAAATGCAATAAATTATGCTATATGTTCAGGTGTAAAAGGCATATTTACAGCACATGGAGGAAGCATAGAAGAACTAAACCTAAACCCAGAACTTGCAGAATTAATAAAAAAGAATATATTTGAAAGAATAATTTTTTTAAATCCAAAAGTAAAAGGCGAAATTTTACAGGTATATGGATTAGACATAAAAAATAAAGAATATAAAATACTAATATAATTTATTGTTCTAAATTAAAAAATATTTGCATATATTATTAAGAAGAGTATTGTATATTATAAAAATAATTAAAATTATTTAGCAAAACAAAAGAGAAGGGGAGTAGTATATGCAAATATTAAAATTTATAATACTAATAATGATATTTCTATTATCAGCATTTATAGGAATATTAATATCAAAAAAATATTCTAGTAGAGTACTAGAGTTAAAAGAATTAAAAAATGCACTAAATATTTTAAAAACAAAAATAAAATTTACATATGAACCATTACCAGAAATATTTAAGCAAATGTCAGAAAATTTGCAAAAAAACATATCCGCAATTTTTTATAATGCAAGTATAAATATGAAAAACATGCCAACAAAAGAAGCATGGGAGACCTCTATAAGCTCTGCTACACTAAATTTAAACAATGAAGATATAAGCATACTAAAAAATTTAGGAAAACTACTTGGGAAAACAGATGTAGAAGGACAAGTTAGCCAAATAGAACTAACCAGTTCATTTATAGACATGCAAATAAAAAAAGCAGAAGACGAAAGGAGGAAAAACGAAAAAATGTATAAAACATTAGGAACAGTAATTGGCTTGGCAATAGTAATTATACTAATGTAAAAAGGCTACAAATAGGAGGAAAATATTTATGGATATAAGTTTATTATTTAAAATTGCTGCAATAGGTATATTAGTAGCTGTGTTATATCAGGTATTAGTAAGAGCAGGAAGAGAAGACCAAGCCATGATGACAACATTAGCAGGACTAGTAATAGTACTTACAATGGTAATAAAAGAAATAAGTGGTCTATTTGATACAGTAAGAACTGCTTTTGGATTATAACTTTTCACCATAAAATACATAATTTTTCCAACAAGCTTCTCATATAGTGAAAGGAAAGATAAGATATGGAAGATATAATAAAAATAGTGGGAATACGGCTTACTTGCATTAATTATTGTAGTAATATTAAAACAATATAAACCAGAATTTGCCATGTACATATCTTTAATTGCCGGTGTTTTAATATTGTTTTTAGTAATGGACAAGTTAGTTGGAGTAATAAACTTAATACAATCTATATCAAATAAAGCATCAATAAATAGCGGGTTTTTAGAGCTACTACTAAAAATAACAGGAATAGCATTTTTAGCAGAATTTGCAGTAAGTGTATGTAAAGACTCAGGAGAAAGTGCAATAGCAAGTAAAATAGAGTTAGGAAGTAAAATAATAATTATATCATTATCAATACCAATTATATCTAATCTACTAGAAATTATACTCAAAATTTTACCTTAAAGCCAAAGGGGAAAACAAATGAAAAGAAAAATAATTTTTTTAAGTTTGTTATTTATGCTAACAACATCTAACCTAGTATATGCCCAAGAAGAAAATACAGATGCAATTTTAGAAGAACAAAAAGAAAGTTTTGGAATATCAGACTTTATAAACGAAGCAGAAAATTATTCAGGAGACTTTTTTGAAGATATAAATATACAAGAAATGCTAAACAATGCAATAACAGGAAATATAGACAATAACACAATATATAAAAAAATATTAAGCCTATTAGGCAAAGAAGTAACCACAAGTATACAAGTACTAATAAGTATAATGGTAATAATTATAATACATAGTGTTCTTAAATCTATTAGTGACAGCTTAGAAAATAGTAATGTATCTCAAATAATATATTATGTACAATACATATTAATAGTAACAATAATGATGTCAAGCTTTTCAGACATAATACAGCTAGTAAAAGAAACAGCAGATAATTTAGTAGGCTTTATGAATGCACTAGTCCCATTGCTAATTAGTTTAATGCTATATACAGGCAGCATAGTAACAAGTAGTTTATTAGAACCAATAATATTATTTATGATCAACTTTTTAGGAAATATTATAAACATAATACTTATACCTATAGTATTAATAATAACAGTATTATCTATAATATCAAAAATATCAGACAAAATTCAAATAGATAAATTAGCAGGATTTTTTAAGTCTGGTGTAATATGGTTTTTAGGAATTTCTTTAACTTTATTTGTAGCAGTTATATCTTTAGAAGGAACACTAAGTAGTAGCATAGATGGAATAACAGCAAAAACTGCAAAAGCAGCTGTTTCAAATGTAATTCCAGTAGTAGGAAAAATACTAGGAGATGCGGTAGATACAGTATTAGGTTGTGGAGTTGTATTAAAAAACGCAGTAGGTATTATAGGAGTAATAATAATTATAGGAATATGTATTATGCCAATATTAAAAATAGGAGTTTTAACAATAGCATATAGCTTAGCATCAGGAATAATACAGCCAATAGCAGACGAAAAAATAGTTAAACTTTTAGGAGATATGGCAGATATATTTAAAATATTATTAGCAATATTATGTGCTATTTCAATTATGCTAATTATAGGCACTACACTTGTAATAAAAATATCTAATAGTGGAATGATGTATAGGTAGGTGGGCAAATGATAGAATTTTTCAGTTCATGGGCACAGCAAATAATAATAGCAGTAATAATTGCATCAATAATAGAAATGATTTTACCAAATAATAAAAATAAAAAATACATAAAAATGGTTATAGGTATTTACATATTATTTAATATAATATCTCCTTTTATAAATAGTAATGACTTACTTTCATTAGATAATTTTAGTTTAGAAACATATTCAGCAGGCGCAGAAGAAAAAGGAGAAGTAAATCAAGCATCTATGGATGAGCGTTTGCAAGAGTTGTATATAGAAGAACTAGAAAAAAACATAAAGTCAAAAGTAGAAGAGCAAGGCTATATAGTAGAAAGCTGTAAAGTAGATGCAATATTAAATGAAAATGAAAGTAATCAAGGAATAAATAAAATTTTAATCAAAATATCTAAAAATAATAATAGCGAAAGTCAAGCAGAAAATACTGTAGTTAACAATATAGATAAAGTAGAAATTAATGTTGGGATAGATAAAATTACTAAAGAGGACAAGCAAGAAAATGAGCAAATACAAAAAAGCGAAATAGAAAGCCTAAAAAAAATATTAAGCGAATTTTATGAAATAGACACAGAAAAAATAAATATATCATTTTAATATTATAAAGGAGGTATTATGTTTAAAGACAAGTTAAAAAAATTGGCGGATTCAAATTCTGAAAAAGATACTAAGAAAAAAATAGAAAACTTAGTTGTACTTGTAATAATTTTAGTTATAACAATAATTATAATAAACAATATATGGAATAATAATTCAGTTTCAAATAGAGAACCACAAAATACTACAAGTGCAAAAACATTGGCAGAACAACAAGTAGAAAAC
>CALXAW010000067.1 GCA_944386375.1 uncultured Clostridia bacterium | reverse complement strand
AGATGTATATGATTTAAAAGGTAAAAAAGTTAGCGATGTAGAGCTATCAGATAATGTTTTTGGAATAGAGCCAAATAAAACAGTAGTACATAGTGTATTAGTAAATTATTTAGCTAACCAAAGACAAGGAACTCAAAGCACAAAAACAAGATCAGAAGTACGTGGTGGTGGTAAAAAACCATGGAGACAAAAAGGAACAGGTAGAGCAAGACAAGGTAGTATCCGCGCTCCACAATGGATTAAAGGTGGTATAGCATTAGGACCAAAACCTCGTTCATATAAATATAGAGTTAATAAAAAAGAAAAAAGACTTGCTATAAAATCTGTTTTAAGTTCTAAAGTATTAGAAAAAGAATTAACTGTTGTAGATAAATTAGAATTAGCAGAAATAAAAACAAAAACAATGGTTAAGGCATTACAAGATTTAAAATTAGAAGGAAAAATATTAATTATCCTTCCAGAGAACAACAAACAAGTTCAATATTCAAGCAGAAATATAGAAGGTGTAAAAACAATTGTATTAAACAACATAAACATATTTGATTTATTAAAATACAATAAATTAATATTACCTCTAGAAACTGTTAAGAAAATAGAGGAGGTGTATGCTTAAATGTTACCAGAAGAAATTATAGTAAAACCAATAATTACAGAAAAAAGTAATGATGGACTACAAGAAGGAAAATATACTTTCAAAGTTAACAAAAAAGCTACAAAAGTTGAAATAGCAAAAGCTGTTGAAAAACTTTTTAATGTTAAAGTATTAAAAGTTAATACAATGAATGTTAAAGGAAAGAAAAAAAGAGTAGGGTATCATGTAGGAAAAACATCAGACTGGAAAAAAGCTGTTGTTACAATAGATACAGAACTATCAGAAAAAACATATTTAACTAAAGGCGGAAAGGCAACAAAAGCAACTAAGAAATTTAAAGATAGTATAGACGAGTTTATGGGTGCCTAACCCCTAAAATTGATAAAAGGCAACAATCTGCACATTTTCGTTATCTATTATAAACCTCATCGTACATCAAGTACGACTCCGGCTTATAATAACTAGCAAAAATGCACATCTTATCACTTTTTATCAATTTTAGAAGATAGGTAATACTAAAACGCAAGAAATAAAAAATATCGGGAAAGACCCGGAAAATAAAGAATATCTGCTTATGTGGGGCAGGAAAAAATCCACAAATATGCAAAGTGAACAAAAGGATTTATCAAAAACGAGTATTGCTAGGCAAAATTTTATGAAAAAAGCGGAGTGTACGTGTTGTACATGAGCATTTTTGAATAAAATTTTAACAACGCAAGACGAAGTTTTTCATAAATCCGAGGAAGGAGAGAGAAAATGAAACACTTCAAACCATACACCCCATCAAGAAGAAACATGACAGTATCAGATTTTGCAGAAATAACAAAAAAGACACCAGAAAAATCTCTACTTGCAAAAAAGAAAAAACATGCTGGTAGAAATTCATATGGTAGAATAACTGTTAGACATCAAGGTGGAGGTAATAGACAAAAATATAGAATTATAGATTTTAAACGTAGAAAAGATAATATGGAAGCAACTGTAATTGGAATAGAATATGATCCAAACAGAAGCGCAAATATAGCATTAATAGAATATGCTGATGGAGAAAAAGCATATATTTTAGCACCACAAGGATTAACAGACGGAGACAAAGTAGTATCAGGAGAAAATGTAGATATAAAAGTAGGAAATTGTATGCCTATAAGCAGCATTCCAGTTGGTACATTAATTCATAATATAGAGTTAAATCCAGGTCAAGGTGGAAAATTAGTAAGAGGTGCAGGTCAAAGTGCACAACTTATGGCTAAAGAAGGAAAATATGCGCATGTTAGACTTCCATCAGGAGAAATGAGATTAATACTTTCTGTATGTAGAGCAACTATAGGAACAATAGGAAATGCAGAACATTCAAATATGAAAATAGGTAAAGCAGGAAGAAAAAGACATATGGGTATTAGACCAACAGTTAGAGGTTCTGTTATGAACCCAGTAGATCACCCACATGGTGGTGGTGAAGGTAGAGCTCCAATAGGACATACTGGACCAATGACACCTTGGGGTAAACCAGCTCTTGGTTATAAAACAAGAAACAAAAAGAAATTATCTAATAAATTTATTGTTAAGAGGAGGAAATAGAGCTTATGTCAAGATCAAGTAAAAAGAAACCTTTTGTAGCAGAAAAGCTACTAAAAAGAGTTGAAGCTATGAATGAGACAGGAAAAAAAGAAGTTCTTAAAACATGGTCAAGAGCTTCAACAATATATCCACAAATGATAGGACATACAATAGCAGTTCATGATGGAAGAAAACACGTTCCAATTTATATATCAGAAGAAATGGTTGGACATAAATTAGGTGAGTTTGCTCCTACAAGAACATTTAAAGGTCATGCAGGAGAAAAAACATCAAAAGTAAAATAGAGAATAATTTAAGGAGGGAAAGTCCGTGGAAGAAACAGTAGTTCAAGAAGCAAGAGCAACTCTTAAATTTGCAAGAATATCACCTAGAAAAGTAAAAATTGTTGCAGATTTAATAAGAGGTAAAGATGTAACAGAAGCTTTAGCTATAGTAAAATTTACACCAAAAGCTTCTTCAGAAATAATTGAAAAATTACTAAACTCAGCAATTGCAAATGCTGAAAATAACCATCAAATGAAACAACAAGATTTATATGTTGCTGAGATTTATGCAAATCAAGGACCAACACTAAAAAGAATAAGACCTGCTGCAAAAGGTTCAGCAGTTAGAATTAGAAAAAGAACAAGTCACATAACAATAGTGCTTAAAGAGAAGGAGGTTTAATATAATGGGACAAAAAGTACATCCAACAGGTGCCAGAATAGGTATAATTAAAGACTGGTCATCTAAATGGTACGCAGATTCTAGAAATTTTGCCGATTATTTGGTAGAAGATCAAAAAATCCGTAAATTTCTAAAGAAAAAATTATATGCTGCTGGAATTTCTAAAATAGAGATTGAAAGAACAGCAAAATTTGTTAAAATAAATGTTTTTACTGCTAAACCTGGAATAGTAATTGGAAAAGGTGGAGCAGGAGCAGAAAGTTTAAAAGCAGAAATTGCAAAAATGATAGGAAAAGATGTAAACCTAAATATAGTTGAAGTTAAAAATATAGATACAGATGCACAATTAGTAGCTGAAAATATTGCAGGACAATTAGAAAGAAGAATTTCTTTTAGAAGAGCTATGAAACAATGTATGCAAAAAGCAATAAAATCAGGTGCAAAAGGTATTAAAACTTCAGTATCTGGAAGATTAGGTGGAGCCGACATGGCAAGAACAGAATTCTACAAAGAAGGAAATATTCCTTTACAAACTTTAAGAGCAGACATAGATTATGGATTTGCAGAAGCAGACACAACATATGGAAAAATAGGTGTTAAAGTTTGGATATATAAAGGAGAGATTCTTCCAGAAAAACCTGTAGCGGAAGGAGGAGACAGATAATGCCATTAATGCCAAAAAGAACAAAATATAGAAAAATGCAAAAAGGTAGAATGAGAGGAAAAGCAACAAGAGGAAATAAAGTTACAGATGGAGAATATGGAATACAAGCTGTAACAGGTGGCTGGATTACAGGAAATCAAATAGAAGCTGCCCGTGTTGCAATGACTCGTTATGTAAAAAGAAATGGTAAAGTTTGGATAAAAATATTCCCAGACAAACCAATTACTTCAAAACCAATCGGAACTCGTATGGGTAAAGGTAAAGGTGCACCAGAAAAATGGGTAGCAGTAGTAAAACCAGGAAGAGTAATGTTTGAAATAGCAGGAGTACCAGAAAATGTAGCAAGAGAAGCTTTACGCCTAGCAATGAATAAATTATCTGTTAGAACAAAAATTATAGCTAGAGAAACTGAAAGCAAGGTGGGTGATATTGATGAAGATAAATAAATTAAGAGAAATGTCTTCACCAGAATTAGAAAAAGAGTTAGGTGAACTAAAAACAGAATTATTTAAATTAAAATTTAGTTTAGCTACAAATGGATTAGATAATCCAATGAAAATAAAAGAAGTAAAAAGAGATATAGCTAAAATAAATACAATATTAACAGAAAGAAAATTACTTGAAAATAAAAAAGCTTAAGTCGGAAAGGAGAAATCTAAATGGAAGAAAGAAATCTTCGTAAAGTTATGATTGGCATTGTTAAATCAAACAAAATGGATAAAACAGTAGTAGTAGAAGTTCAAACAAGTGTTAGTCATAAAATGTATGGTAAAACAGTAAAAAGAACGTACAAACTAAAAGCTCATGACGAAGAAAATGTATGCCAAATTGGAGATAAAGTAAAAGTAATGGAAACAAGACCACTTTCTAAAGACAAAAGATGGAGAGTTGTCGAAGTTTTAGAAAAAGCTATAGTTAAATAAGAAAGGAGGAGCCTATAATGGTACAACAACAGACAATCCTAAAAGTAGCAGATAATACAGGTGCTAAAGAAATAATGTGTATAAGATGTTTAGGTGGTTCATACAGAAAAACATCTAACATAGGAGATGTAATAGTTGCTTCTGTTAAATCTGCAACACCAGGTGGCGTTGTAAAAAAAGGTGACGTTGTAAAAGCAGTAATAGTAAGAACAAAAAGAGGATTAAGAAGACCAGATGGTTCATATATAAAATTTGATGAAAATGCAGCTGTAATAATAAAAGAAGATGGTACACCAAGAGGTACACGTATCTTCGGACCAGTTGCAAGAGAATTAAGAGATAAGGAATATATGAAGATTCTTTCTCTTGCCCCAGAAGTATTATAATATTAGAACGGACCAAAAGCAGCAATCTGCACATTTTCGTTGTCTATTGCAAACCTCATCGTACACCAAGTACGACTTCGGCTTGCAACAACCAACAAAAATGCACATCTTACTACTTTTAATTCGTTCAGGAAAAGTAGAGAGTAATTTAATTTGTTCAGGGAGAGAGAAAAAGTCAAAATATTAAATTTGTAGAAAAGGAGGATAATCCTAAATGAAAATAAAAAAAGGTGATACTGTTCAAGTTTTAGCAGGAAATGATAAAGGAAAAACAGGCGAAGTTTTAGAAGTTATTCCAAAACAAGATAAAATAATAGCAAAAGGAATTAATGTAAGAAAAAAACATGTAAAACCAAGAAAACAAGGAGACGAAGGTGGAATTATTTCTATAGAATGTGCAATTCCTAGTGCTAAAGTAAATGTTGTATGTCCAAAATGCAACAAACCAACTAGAATAGGATATCAAATAGAAGAAAATAAAAAAGTTCGCGTTTGTAAAAAATGTGGTGCAAAATTAAAATAGTATTTGAAAGGAGGATTAATCTATAATGGAAAAATTAAGAGAACAATATGAAAAAGAAGTAGTTCCAGCATTAATGAAAAAATTTGGATACAAATCTATTATGGAAGTTCCAAAAATTGATAAAATCGTTATAAACATAGGTTTAGGAGATATAAAAGATAATCCAAAATCTCTTGAAAATGCAATGAATGATTTAGCTCAAATAACAGGTCAAAGACCAATAGTTACAAAAGCAAGAAAATCAATTGCAGCTTTTAAATTAAGAGAGGGAGTAAACATTGGTTGTAAAGTAACATTAAGAAAAGACAAAATGTATGACTTTGCATATAAACTAATAAATGTTGCGCTTCCAAGAGTAAGAGATTTTAGAGGTGTATCAGCTAATTCTTTTGATGGAAGAGGAAATTATTCTATGGGTGTAAAAGAACAATTAATATTCCCAGAAATAGAATATGATAAAGTTGATAAATTAAGAGGTATGGATATTATATTTGTAACAACAGCAAAAACTGACGAAGAAGCTAAAGAACTTCTTACACTATTAGGAATGCCTTTTAAAAATTAATTTTTTATATGAAAGGAGAAAACCATGGCTAAAAAAGCAATGAAGGTTAAACAACAAAGACCACAAAAATATAAAACAAGAGAATACAATAGATGTAAATTATGTGGTAGACCACATGCTTACATTAGAAAATATGGAATTTGCCGTGTGTGTTTCAGAGAGTTAGCACATAGAGGTGAGATTCCGGGGGTTAAGAAATCAAGCTGGTAGATATAATCGAATTAAAAGCAGCAATCTGCACATTTTCGTTGTCTATTGCAAACCTCATCGTATACCAAGTACGACTTCGGCTTGCAACAACCAACAAAAATGCACATCTTACTACTTTTGATTCGATTAAGGAATGTAGAGAACAGTTTGATAAAAAAGAGTTGAATACATAGAAAAAGGAGGAAAGTTAATGAATACAACTGATCCAATAGCAGATATGTTAACCAGAATAAGAAATGCTAATAGCAGCAAACATAAAACAGTAGATGTTCCAGCTTCTAAAATGAAAGTTGCTATAGCAGAAATATTATTTAAAGAAGGTTATATAAAAGCTTTTGAAGAAATTAAAAATGAAAATCAAGGTATTATAAGAATTACTCTTAAATATGACGAAAAAGGAACAAGAGTAATTGATGGTATAAAAAGAATAAGCAAACCAGGATTAAGAGTATATGCAGGTAAAGAAGATTTACCAAAAGTACTAAATGGTTTAGGTATAGCTATAATTTCAACTTCTAAAGGTTTAAAAACTGACAAAGAAGCTAGAGAAGCCGGAATAGGTGGAGAAGTTTTAGCATACGTTTGGTAAAATTTATATTGTAAAAGGAGGAAATTTAGATGTCAAGAATAGGTAACAGCCCTATTACAGTTCCAGATAATGTAGAAGTAAAAATAGATGGACATAAAATTACTGTAAAAGGACCTAAAGGAACATTAGAAAGAGAAGTACATAAAAATATTTCTTTAGAAATGGATGGCAATGTAATTAAAGTTATAAGACATAATGACGAGCCTGCTAACAGAAGTTTACATGGATTAACAAGAACTTTAATTAATAATATGATTACTGGTGTCGAAAAAGAATATACAAAAGAACTTCAAATCAATGGTGTTGGTTACAGAGTTCAAAAACAAGGTAATGATTTAAAACTTGTTCTTGGATATTCACATGATGTAATATATAAAGCACCAGCAGGAATTTCTTTTGATGTTCCTAATGCTAATACAATCATAGTAAAAGGTATAGACAAAGAACTAGTTGGTCAAATTGCAGCAGAAATAAGAACAAAAAGACCACCAGAAGTATATAGAGGTAAAGGTATTAAGTATGCTGATGAGGTTATTAGGCGTAAGGAAGGTAAAACCGGTAAATAAATTCAAATAAAAAGCAGCAATCTACAAATTTTGTTATTAATTATAAACCTCGACGTGCAAA
>CALXAW010000066.1 GCA_944386375.1 uncultured Clostridia bacterium | reverse complement strand
GCGCGCGAACAAATACGCGATGTGTAACTATGCTAAAATGTTAAAATGTTTTAATCACATCGCTTTTGTTCTAAAATAGACAAACTGTGAATATATATATTTTAGGTATGTTTGTTTTGTTGCAAGAAAGGATGAGATTATTTATGAATATAGAAGAAAGAAATAATATAAAAACAGGTATAATTCAAAATCTTATATTAGAAAATAGAGAAAAGCTAAGTATTTCAGGAGTTGTAGATGTATTAAGCTTTGATGACCAAGTAGTTATGATAGAAACAGAATTAGGACTTCTTACTGTAAAAGGAGAAAATATAAAAATAAACAAACTAAGTATAGATACATCAGAAGTAATAGTAGAAGGAGATATTTCGTATTTAGCATATAGCGAAAATAATCAAGAAAAAACAGGTGGAAGCTTACTTTCGAAAATTTTTAAATAGAAATAGGTGATATAATTGATTACTAATCAAGCATATTTATTTTTAATTTTTGTTATAAATGGAGTAATTATTGGTATATTATTTGATTTTTTTAGAATACTTAGAAAAAGTTTTAAAACACCAGATTTTGTCACATATATAGAAGATGTGATATTTTGGATATTAACAGGTCTTTTAACTTTATATTCTATATTTGTATTTAACAATGGTGAAATAAGATTTTTCATGTTTTTAGGAATTTTTATAGGTGTAGCATTATATATGTTGTTATGTAGTACATATATTATAAAATTCTCTGTATTTATAATAAATAAAACCAAAAAAATAATATTAAAAATATTTAATATAATAGCATATCCAATAAAATTAATTTATAAAATTTTAAAAAAAGTATTTATAAATGTTAAAAATATGACACAAAAGACAACAAAAATAATTAATAAAACAATAAAAAACACAAAAAGTATGAAAAAAATGTAAAAAAGGGAGGATTTTTTGAAAAAAAAGAGAATATTATAAATAGTGTTGCATTTTTATGCAGTATAAAAAATAAATTTACAAGTGAATTGGAGAGAAGAGCACAGATGAAGAAAAAAGTCATAAAAACCATTTTGTTAATCACATTAATTATATATGCAGTTATAACTTTTATAAATCAACAAATAACATTAAATAGATATGAAGAAAATCAAACAAAATTATCACAAGAAATTCAAGAAGAAAGTGAACATAAAGAAAAATTAGTCGCAACTAAAAACAATGTAGATTCAACAGAATTTATCGAAGAAATGGCAAGAGAAAAATTAGATATGTATTTGCCAACTGAAAGAGTATATGTTGATACAGGGATGTAATAACTCTCTGTATTTTATTTATACTAAGCCGAAAGTCATACTTTTGGATTGTATAAAAGTCGCTTTGCTCCAAAGTTGCACACTTTTAGCATAAAAAGTACTTCACATTTGGAAAAAAATGTGATATAATATAAAAGTAGATTTCAAATTTTCAAGTAATCAATTCTATATTTACTTGAAATTCCAACCAAAATCCCAATATAAACAAAAAATATAATAAAATTAAAGGAGGTCCTTATGTCAGAACTAGAAAATATGACATTAGCAGAATTAAGGGAAATTGCAAAAGAGCAAAACATAAAAAATATTTCTAAACTAAAAAAAGACGAACTAATAAAAGTATTAATTGATTTACAAAGAAGTATAAACAACCAAGCTAAAGAAGAAGAGAAAAAAGAAAGAAATGTAATTAGAGTACCATTAAAAAGAACTCAACCTAAATACGACTCAAATGACGAAGATGAAACACTTGAAGTTGAAGAAAGTGTAATAGACTATAAAGTAACAAACGACGAAGACGAAATAGTAGAAGGGATATTAGAAGTATTACCAGATGGATATGGATTTTTAAGAGGAGAAGATTATTTATCTAGCCCAAAAGATGTATATGTATCACCAGTTCAAATTCGAAGATTTAAATTAGATACAGGTGATATGGTAAAAGGTATTTCAAGATGCAAAGAAGACGAAAAATTCCCATCACTTATATTTGTAGGAGAAGTAAATGGTGAACATCCAGAAAAATCAGCGCGAAGAAAAAGATTTGACGAACTAACACCAATCTATCCAAATGAAAGGCTAAAATTAGAAACAAAATCTAACGAATACGCAATGAGAATAATAGATTTAATGTCACCTATCGGAAAAGGCCAAAGAGGGATGATAGTAGCACCACCAAAAGTTGGTAAAACAACATTATTAAAAAAGATTGCAAATAGTATAAGTACAAATAATCCAGAAGTAGAATTAATAGTACTTTTAATAGACGAGAGACCAGAAGAAGTTACAGATATGAAAAGATCAATAAGTGGACAAGTAATATCTTCAACATTTGACGAATTACCAGAGCACCATGTAAAAGTTGCAGAAATGGTATTAGAAAGAGCTAAAAGGCTTATTGAGCAACAAAAAGATGTTGTAATTTTACTAGATAGTATAACAAGATTAGCTAGGGCATATAACTTAGTAATTCCATCTTCAGGAAGAACATTATCAGGAGGTATTGACCCAGCAGCATTACATAAACCTAAAAAATTCTTTGGAGCAGCAAGAAATATTGAAAATGGAGGAAGCTTAACAATACTTGCTTCAGCATTAATAGAAACAGGAAGTAGAATGGATGATGTAATATTCGAAGAATTTAAAGGAACAGGTAATATGGAAGTACATTTAGATAGGTCATTATCAGAAAAACGCATTTTCCCAGCTATAGATGTAAATAAATCTGGAACAAGAAGAGAAGACTTACTACTTTCTCAAAAAGAATTAGACACAGTATTTGCTTTGCGTAAAGCCTTAAATAGCTTGCCAATAGCAGAGGTTACTGAACAAATAATTAGCCAAATGACACAAACCAAAAACAATAATGAGTTTTTAGATAAAATGGAATCATATTTACATAGGTTTAGATAAAAAAGAAGCGACATTTCGCTTCTTTTTTATCTATTGCCATGATGTGGTGGGATTTTGCGGTATGTAGATATTTTTTGTTGGTTACTATCCAAAGTAGAAGGTGAGAATTTTAAAGAATCAACAAAATTTTTTCTAGACTTTTTATTTATCATATTTTTGTGGCTTTCTTTAGAATATTGTTCAAAAAGCTTTGCAAATATTTGCATATATCTATTTGCTCGATTTTTGTCCTTAGGTATAACTTTAACTTTTCCCTTATTAGCATTATTGGCATAATCATTTATTTCATTTTTTACATGTTCAGGAGATTCTCCCATAACTCCAACAAACATATTATCATCAATAGCTTGCTTAAACATAGGAATATCGTTTTCGCCATTTCCAATACAGATATAACCATATTGAGGCTTTAACACAGAAGTTATCATTCTAACAGCTTCACCTTTATTAATATTTTTATCTGCCATATCTAATCTATAATTTTTTTGATCTCTAACTGGAAATTTAGTAGAACCCATATCTGTCCAAAAATCTAGGATATCACTATACTCAGCCATTTGTTGCATTTGCTCTTTAGTACCAGCTAAAGTAAGCTTTGTTATTTCTGGCATATTTTCTAAAGCCATATCAATGCTTTCAAAATATTTCACACTATTACTTTTTTTATAATAATTTTTAACATCTGGATTATCAATAGCATAAATATTTGCGCCATCTGTTAATCTAATATTTTCTTCTTTTCCGCCTAATTCGTAAAACTTTTCAATAGCCTCTTTTATTTTTTCTATATCTAAACATTTTCTTATTAAAAACTTATTTTGAGATGTAGAATATACATTAGCACCATTATCACCAACAACTATTTCTGGTATTTTTAAATCATTATTTTTCAAGCTTTCTAAAATATCACCAACAGTTCTACCGGTAATAGGTATAACCATTCCATTCATAGAAATTATCAAATTAAAAATATTATTTAGTTTTTTATCTTCTAAATCTAAAGTACCATCTTTATCTGTAAAAATAATAAAATTTGGGCGCCTAACATTAAATACATTATCCATAATAATCCTTCTTTCATTTACTTATTATTAATATGATAATACAAACAAACTAATAAGTCAAATAATATTAAATATATATAGAAAAAATTTGACTTTTATTATATAATAACTGTAAATTAGAAAGAAAAGAGGAAATTACAATGAAAAATATTTTATATAATTATGCAGCAAAAGAAGAAAACAAAAACTGGGAAAATATTATAAGTAGAAAAAATAAATTATATATGAGAAATAACGATATACGTTCTGAATTTGAAAGGGACTACACAAGAATAATACATAGTACAGCTTTTAGAAGAATGAAACATAAAACACAGGTGTTTTTTACACCACAAAATGACCATATATGTACTAGAATAGAGCATGTAACACATGTAGAATCTATAAGTTATACAATTGCAAAATATTTAGGGTTAAATACAGAATTAACAAAAGCAATAGCAACTGCACATGATATAGGCCATAGTCCATTTGGTCATAAGGGAGAAAAAATATTATCAGAAATATCGCAAAGAGATATAGGGGAGTGCTTTTGGCATGAAAAAAACGGATTAGACATGGTAGATAAAATAGAATTATTAGAAGACCCTAATGGTAACAAGCAAAATTTAAATTTAACCTATGCTGTAAGAGATGGCATAATATCTCATTGTGGTGAAATAGACGAAAATAAACTAAAACCTAGAAACGAATTTATTAACTTAGAAGACTATAAAAAACCAAATCAATTTTCACCATATACTTGGGAAGCTTGTGTTGTCAAAATTTCGGATAAAATATCTTATTTAGGTAGAGATATTGCAGATGCAATCACATTCGGAATCTTAGACAAAAATTTAGAAGAATTATATAAAATACTTAACTATAATAGAAAAGAAACATTAAATAATACTGTTATAATAAATGACTTAATTATTGACTTATGCGAAAATTCTAATCCAGAAGATGGTTTGTGCTTTTCAGAGCAAATGTTTAATATGATAAATAACTTAAAAAAATTTAATTATGAAAAAATATATACATCTGAAAAACTATTAGCAGCAAGCAATTATTTTAGTTTAATTTTAAATGGAATATACAATTTATTAAAAAAATCTTTCACAAATAGGGAAGAAGCCAAAAAGATATGCCCAGAACTAATTAATGACTTTGAAAAATTCTTAACAGATTATTGGAATAGGGAGAGAAAGCCAGAAAATAAAAATGAAATAATATTTAATGTAACTGACGAAAAAGATTACTATAGAGCAATCATATATTACATATCAGGAATGACAGATAACTATGCAATAGATATGTATAACAAAATAATAGGATTTTAAAATAGAAGTTAGGGTAAAATTAATGTAAGCTAAATATATCAAATTGGAAAGATAAATCATTTTATATAAAAAGCTTACATTAATTTTATTGAAAAAGAATTAAAAAAAATTTTCTAAAGCTTTGACAATAATGTGTCAATTATGATATATATAAATAAATTGAATATTGTAACGACATATAATTGTCAAAGCTGCAGTTCTTATTATTACTGTAAAAATATTAATATTATTACAAGGGCTTTAGGAAAGAGGGGAAGCAAAAAATCCCCATAAAAATGCAAATACAACATTGCACAAAACCAAAGTTTTGTGCAAAAAGGAATAGGAGTAAAATATAGAACACCTGATTTAGGTATCCCCTTCAAGTCTTGATACTACTTGTTTACAAGCTCTTTATAGTATCTTATATTTAGTTATTTTTCTTATAATTTTTATTCGTTTTATCCATTTTAAGTATTTTCAGTATAACGGCTATTTTTTATTTATACTATATTTAGTATTCATTATTATAATTTTTATTCATTATATTTATATTCTTATATTAGATTTTATATTTTAAACAACAACTTATATTACTTAAATAAAAAAACGCCTTAAAAACGATTTTAGCGATTCGTATTAAAATAGCCTTATTTTTTAGACAACAAACTATATGGTCAATTTTTAAAAACGGCTTAAAATCGATTTTCGTGCGTCGTTATTTTAGCGATTTTTGAGCTAAATCCAAGTTGCTGCAATAATTACATGGATTTATATAAATCATTTATAATTACATATTATTATAATAAATATGTATAAAAATCTTATAATAATTTAATATAAGTTTTATAATATCAAGATGTTTGTAATTGTAAAATAAAGTTTTAATCAATTAAGATGATTAGTTTTATGAGAATATTATTAAAATGTCTTAAAAACGATTTTCAGAGGTTTAGATTTATAAAATTATAATTAATTCTGAAAATAATATAAAAAATTTATCAAATAACAAATGTTTGTTTTTTAGAATTATAAATCGAACATTTAAAAATTAACATTGCACAAATTTAAATTCAAATTTTAAAATTAAATTAAAAATTTATAAATTTTTAATTTTTACTAAAAATTTTAAAAATTATTTTTATTTATCATTTTTATATTTTTAGAATCTATTATTAAAATTTTCATTTTTGTAATTTATTTTTTAAAAAATTACAATTTATAATTTTACAAAATCCTCTATTCCCCCCTACTCTACTGTTTTTATCCAACTTGAAATTTTTCTTTGTTAGCAGGTATTATATCTATAATGTTATCTCCAAGCATGTTTCTTCCTGTTGTTCTTCTATTTTCATATTCTTCAGCTTTTCCATTTACTTGTTCTGCAAGGCTTGATAATACTTGTTCATAAGTATATTTTAGTTGTGCTAGTTTTTCCCTCTTTTTTTCTTCATCTGATTCTTCAGCATTTAGCATAAATTCAAGATTATAGCTATATAATTCTAAAGATCTTAATATTAAATCAACTTGTCCATCTAATAAATTAAGTTCTACAGAATGTATAGCAGTTTTATCAAAACTTGGTCTTGTATCCATTATAAAATCCTCCTTTTTAATATCCAACTGCATCTGCCATCATAAAGTTTGCCATAGGGTGTTCTAGCATAGCATCCATAACTTGTTTATTATATAAATGAGTATAAATTTCGGTTGTATCAATTTGAACATGTCCTAAAACTTCTTTTATAGTTTTAATATCTGTGCCATTTCTATACAAAAGGGTAGCACATGTATGCCTTAATGTATGTGTAGCATATTTTGTTTCATCAAGTTCTGCTTTTTTGTATGCTTCTTTGACAATAGTTCTTATTTGTCTTTTGCTTAATCTTTTGTTTTGATTACTAATAAATAAAGCATCTTTGTACTTTTTATTTTCAACAACTATTTTGTTTCTAAATTTCAAGTATTCTTCAAGAGCTTTTTTAGTTGGTTCATTATTTAATTTATAAAAATCTTTCAAATTTTAGAAAAGCAAAAAAACTTTCTTATGAAGATTTATTAAGAGAATTAAAC
>CALXAW010000065.1 GCA_944386375.1 uncultured Clostridia bacterium | reverse complement strand
AAAAACGTGGGAAAAGTAATTTCAATATCTAATCAAAAAGGTGTAGTCGGAAAGACTACAACATCAATAAATCTAAGCACAATACTAGCTAAAAAAGGAAAAAAAGTGTTGTTAATAGACGCAGACCCACAGGGAAATGCAACAAGTGGAATAGGAGTAGACAAAGAAGTAGAAAACTCTGTATATGATGTTTTAGTAGGAGATATAGACATAAAAGACACAATATGCGAAACCATAGTAAAAAACCTAAAAATATGTCCATCAAATATAAGTTTAGCAGGAGCAGAAGTAGAGCTTGTTTCAATGATGTCTAGAGAACAGCGTTTAAAAGAAAAACTAGAAGAAGTAAGAAAAGAATTTGACTACATAATAATAGACTGTCCACCATCATTAGGTCTAATAACACTAAATTCACTTACAGCATCAGATTCTGTTTTAATACCTGTACAATGCGAATATTATGCACTAGAAGGATTAGGTCAATTATTAAATACAATAAACCTAGTAAAAAAACACTTAAATAAAAACTTAGAAATAGAAGGAGCACTACTTACAATGTATGACATAAGAACAAACCTTTCTAATCAAGTTGTAAAAGAAGTAAAAAAATATTTTGGAGACAAGGTTTATAAAACAGTAATACCAAGAAATGTAAAATTAAGTGAAGCACCTAGTTATGGAATGCCAATTTCAGTATATGATGCACGTTCTAAAGGAGCAAAAAGCTACGAGAAATTCGTAAAAGAACTAATAAAAAGAAACAATGAAGAAAATAAAGCAAAACATATGAAATAAAAAGAAAGGGATGATTAATATGGCAAAAAAAACAGGGCTAGGAAAGGGACTAGACGCATTATTTGGAGATGTAAATATAGAAGAAGAATTACAAGAAAATGATGTTTTAAAAAACTTAAAAATAACAGAAGTAGAACCAAATAGAGACCAACCAAGAAAAAAATTTGACCAAGAATCACTAGAAGGATTGGCAGAATCAATAAAAACATATGGAGTTATTCAACCAATAATTGTAAGTAAAAAAGATGGCTATTATGGAATAATAGCAGGAGAAAGAAGATGGAGAGCTTGTAAAATTGCAGGCTTAAAAGAAATACCAGTAATAATAAGAGAGGATGATGAGAGAAAAAACAAAGAAATAGCATTAATAGAAAATATACAAAGAGAAGACCTAAATGCATACGAAAAAGCATTAGCAATAAAAAACCTAATGGTAGACTATGGCTTAACACAAGAAGAAACAGCAAAAAAATTAGGACGTAGCAGAAGTAGTATTGCAAATACTGTAAGAATATTAAACTTAAGTCCGGATGTATTAGAACTTGCAAAAGAAGGAAAATTATCAGAAGGACACTGTAAAGCATTAATGTCTGTATCTGATCCAAAAAAACAATATGATATGGCAATAAGAATGATAGAAAGAGGAGACTCTGTAAGAACAGCAGAAAAGAAAACTCGACTAAACAAAAAAAGTCCAGGAGTAGAAGAAAAATATAGTGCTATATTTAAAGATATAGAAGATACATTTCAAGGCTTTTTTGGAACAAAAGTAAGATTAGATGCAGGAAGAAAAAAAGGAAAAATAGTTATAGAATATAATAACAACGAAGACTTAGAAAGAATATTAAACTTAATTAAATAAAAAACTACTATCAAGAATGGCAAGAAAGGGTTGATAAAAATGATAGAATTTATGCAAACAGATAGTTTTTTAATAATGCTATTTGTTTTAGTAGTATTGTTAATATTGGGCTATATAGCTAATATAGCAAAACTTTCTAAAATGCAAAAAAACTATAAAGAATTTATTACAAAATTAGGAAATGGAAAAGACATTACAGAAGATTTAAGAAAATATGTAAAAAGAGTAGAAAAGGTAGAAAATACAAACAAAGAAATAATAAATTATTGTGAAAATTTAGACAAAAATATGGAAAGTTGTGTACAAAAAATAGGGATAGTAAGATATAGTGCATTTAGAGATACAGGAAGTGATTTAAGTTTTGCACTTGCATTACTAGACGAAAAAAACAATGGTGTAGTTTTAAACGGAATATATTCAAGAGAAATGTCAAATATATATGCAAAACCAGTAGAAAATGGAGAATCAACATATACATTATCAGAAGAAGAAAAACAAGCAATAAACAAAGCAATAAGTAAATAATAAAAAAGGAATGAGATAAAATATGAAAGCAGAAAAAATAGAATATCCAAAAGAATTATCAGATTTAAAACTAGAATGTATATATTTAGGGTTATTATTATTAAACCCAAAAGCAATTTCAATGTATTATTTTTTATATGATGATTGCTTATTTTCAGAAGATGACTTATTAACAGTATATAAAGTAGTATTATTTAGAGAAGGAGAAGCATTTGCACCAGGAATAGCTAAAAGAGATTATGCATTTCCTAAAGAAACTCAAAGTACATATGAATTACAAGACCAAGTAAAACTAATTGCCGAAAAAGGCAATTACGATATAGAAAAAATATTTATACAACTAAAAAAGCTATTTATGCTAAGAAAATTCTATTTAACAGCACCAACTAGAGCAGTACAACAAAAAATAGTAGAAATAAGAAGTTATGAATTATATGAAGATATGACACCAGAAGAAGTAGAAAGTGCAGTAGAACAAATAGGAGTAACAAACAGATTAAGCCAAATAGTATTAAATGAAGGAGCAACAAAATTTTTAGTTGAAGGAAACAACACTTTAACAGAAGGCGTTCCTTTACCATTTCCAATAATGTCTAGTGTATTTAAAGGAATGAGAAGAGGAGAAACAATGTCTTTTGCAATGCCATCAAATGCAGGTAAAAGTAGATTTACTGTAAATTTGGCAAGTTATGTAGCATTTGTGCAAAACAAGAAAGTATTGATTATTTCTAACGAAATGTCAGAAGAAAAAATGAGACTATGCTTAATTACAACAATTATAAACAACCCGCATATACAAAAACTACATAAACAACATATAAGCAAAACAGAAGGTGAATTATTAGAATTTAAGTTTAGACCAGATAAAGGTCAAGACGTAGAAGTAGATGAAGACGGGTATGTTTTAAAAAAGGAAAAAGAGACAAATAAACAATTTGCAAAAAGGCTATCTAAAATATCAGAAGAATATAATAAAACAATAGCAGCAACAGAATGGTTAGACAAGCAAATAAAAAATTCTATTCATTTTGTACATATTACAGACCATACTAATGAAGAATTACGAAAAATAATATTAAACTATTATTATAAAGAAGGAATAGAATATGTATTTTATGACACGTTAAAAACAGACACTGAAAATATAGGAAATGGAGAAGAATTAAAAAAGACAGCAACAATACTATCAAATATAGCACAACAATTTGACATATTTATAGCATCAACATTACAATTGCAAGAAAGCACAACATTGCCTGTAAACCTAACAATAAATGACCTAGCAACAAGTAGAACAGTAAAAGAAGTATTAGACACATTATGCTTAATAAAACAAATAAATAAAGAAACATACAAAAATTACGAATATTCACCAGAAGAATATGCAGAAAGATATAATGACTTAAAACATTATAAAGACTCAGATGTAAGATATTATGCATGTGTAATAGACAAAAATAGGGCAGGAGCAAAGCCAACACTATTATTTAGGCTAAACCTAGCATATAACTCATGGGAAGAACTAGGATATTTACGAATGAAACAAAGATAGTAAAAACAGTGCAAATCCCTAGCGAATGCAGACAAAAACAAATTGACATAATTAGGAAAATATATTATAATTAAATTATTACCAAAGTGTAATGCACATTGAAATGATGATGTTTTTAATACATAAGGAGGAAACAACAATGCGGAACAACGAAAAAAGTAAAACTTCTGTAAAAGAAAAAGTGGCAAATGGTGCAAGTAATGTATTAATGGTAGTACTTATTATAGGCTCTATATTTTTATACATTTCTGCATCAATAGGATTAGGATCAATTATATGTTTTTTGTCTGCTGTGACAATTACATCATTTAAAATTCCTATATTAAGCACTTTTTTAACAGTAGAATTTTTTGGAGGACCACGTGTAGGTTTAGCAATATGGCATATTCTTTGTTGTGTTATCGTAGGATATTTTATATGGAAAAAGGTTAAAAAAATATTTGATTAAACATTATCATTTCCACCTCAACAAATTTATTTTGTTGAGATGTCAGACTGTTGGCAAACCCCAGAATTTTTCTGGGGTTTGTCAACAGTCTGATTATAGCTACCTATTTTAGGTAGCTATATATATAAATTGTAAAAAAATAGGAGAATATTTTTTTAAGCAAAGCTATTGACAAAGCATAGTTTTATATGTTAATATAAATAATGTCGTAAGAACGTGGAGAGGTGGTCGAGTGGTTTAAGGCACCAGTCTTGAAAATTGGCGTAGGTTTGTAGCCTACCGTGGGTTCGAATCCCACCCTCTCCGCCATTTTTATATATTTATATATTTATTATAACCAACACACGGAGTAGTACCCAAGTGGTGAAGGGGACTGTTTGCTAAACTGTTAGGGTGAACATAATATAAAAAGCAAAAACAAACAAAAAATAATTAAAAATTATATGTAGGTGTACCCAAGTGGTGAAGGGGGTAGTTTGCTAAACTACTAGGTCCCGTAAGGGGCGCGGAGGTTCGAACCCTCTCACCTACGCCAGAAATAGTATAAAGTTTTTAGATGGCTTTATACTATTTTTTTGCAAAAAAACAGTTTTTAAAGAAATAATAAAAATACGAATAAATACATTTAAATACAATAAAAGTGATTTAAGAAGCGGATAAATTGTGGATGGAATTTAAAAAATTAAAATACTGTAACTTGCTTTATATGTAAGTTACATTAATTAATATTTATAAATAACAACTACAAATGTGGAATTTGTGAAAATATAACAAGAATAATAAAATTATGTAGAGCAAATAGTAAAATATTATTGTAAAAATAAAATAGAGAGGGTATAAATTTTGATAAAAGTATACGAAATAAAAGAAACGATACAAGGTAGCGATATAATAGGTGTAATGTATAGCATACAAATATTAATACAAGATATAATACGTTTAACAGATAATAAAGAACTTGTTAGTTATGAGGATTACGATTTTATAAATACATTATTAGTAAAAGTAGAAAGAACATTAAGAAAAATTGATAGCATAATAAAATTAAATTGATAAAGGAGAGGGTAAGTAATGACTTTTTTTGAAAGAGAGTTAATAAGATTAACAGAGGAAGAAGAAATGACAAAAGATGAAATAGTAAATATAAATAATTGTGAAGTATTAAAAAGCAGTTTTAATGAATTGTATGTAGTATATAAAAAATTTTACAAAGAAATGCATTATACAAAACAAGTAACAAATGCAGTAGCAAATGATATAGCAACAAAGCAAATGAAATGTACAAGCATTTTAAGAGAAATATTAAAGATATTGCAAGAAGTTTAAAAAATTGTTAAAAAAGGCTCGTATTTTACTTTGAAAGGGAATATAATGTAAAAAAAAGAACAGGAGAGGTAGAATATGGAATTAAAAAATTTAGCAGATAAAGAAACAATAGTTGAATTATATTATAAGTATGGAGAAGAACTATACGAAAGAGCAGAAGCAGATAATAAATTTATGAAAGACATACTAAAAAAAGAAGAACAGTTTTTTAACAAATTAACAGAAGAAGAAAAGAAAGCATTTGAAAAAATAGACGAATTAAGAACACAAGCAAATAGCGAGAGAGATAAAAGAATATTTGTATTTGCATTTAATTTGGGTGTTAGATTAATAATGGAAAGCATAAAATAATTGAACATAAAAGTACAACAACACAAAAAGTATAAAAACTATTTTGTGTTGTTATTTGTTTTGGTAAATAAATCATTTGGAGTGCAGTTTAAAATATTGCATAAATTTGTTAGTGTACTATATTTAATTGATTTAGTTTTATTACAAACGATATTATTGAAATTTGTATATGAAATTGGTTTTATATTATTTAACTGATTAAAGAGCCAGTATTTTGATTTATTTTGTTTTTTTAATATTGCTAATATATTTAATTCATACATACTTAAAAACCCCTCCTATATGCTAATTTTTACTATATTTTATAAGATTATTTAATGAAATATAACTTATAAAAGAATAACTGACAAAAACAGTAGACAAAAATAAAAAATAGTGTTATTATGAAAATGGATAATTTTATATTTTTTAGTAAAATAAGGGGGTGTTTATATTGGGAGTAGTAGAAGATTTAGAGAAAATAAAACAACTGAAAGATGCAGGAGCAATAACGGAAACGGAATTTGAAATAGAAAAACAAAAATTACTTAATAACGATTTACAAAGAGAAACAACAACAGATAAAAAAGAAACAAAAGCAATAGTAGGTTTTATATTAGGATTAGTTGGAATTATTGCTTGGTTTTTGCCGATAATAGGTGTGCCGGTAACTATATTAGGTATAATATTTAGTGCATTAGGTATGAATACAAAAAATAAAAATAAAGCAATAGCAGGGCTAATATTATCAATTGTATTTTTAATTGTAACATTGATTAATAGTTTTTTAGGAGTTTTAATGACAAGCACATTATATTATTATTAAAGGAGTAAGCATTTATGGAAAAATATGAAGAATTAGAGAGATTACAAAAACTAAAAGAAAATGGAACATTAAATAATGCAGAATTTGAATTAGAAAAACAAAAAATTTTAAGCAAAGATGATGTGAAAATTAAAAAAGGTAAGAAGTATAAAAAAAGATTAGCAAAGATATTTTTTATATTAGCTATAATTTGTGTTATAGGAATTATAGTAGCAATAGTTTTATATATGCCGTATGATAAAGTAGATTTAAGTGATAATTTAGAGTTTGAAAAAAATAAAAGTATGTTAAAAGTGAGATATGATAATGGAGAATATACTAAAATAGAATACGAAAGAGAACTTAAAAAAATTGAAGAAGAGTACAATAAGGAATTTAAAAAGGAAGAAATGATATATAATAGCCGTTTTGTATTTAGTGGACTTGCAGGAATATTTTTAGTTTTAGGAATAATGTTAAAAATAAAAGAAAAAGGGGGAATAAAAATTGTTGATTAATATAAAAAGGAAAACTGTAAATATAATAATAGCAATAGTAATAATAGCAATAATAATAGGAGTAGGAATATTTATAGCAAACATAGTAATAACTAATGTAAAGATAAAAGATGTAGAACAAAAATTAAGTGCAATAAATAGTGAAGAATTGCAAGGAAAAATAGAAGAAGAGTTACGAAATACAGACTTATTTGTAGAAATGGATTTAGATATGGATGTAGATAATTTGTATGTTGCTAGTATGATAAACGAAGGTGTTGAGTTTGAAGGATATACTTGCGTAAGTACATTGTGTTTTAAAGGCGATTTTGATAATATTATAGGAATTGTTGAAACGCCGTGCTTTAAAATAACAAGTGATGAGAATGGGAATTTTATAAATATAGAATATACAGAAGTTTTAT
>CALXAW010000064.1 GCA_944386375.1 uncultured Clostridia bacterium | reverse complement strand
CACTCTTTCCCTACACGACGCTCTTCCGATCTAATCTTTTTGCGTTTTCTTTTATATCATAGCCTTTTTCTTTTATCTGATTAACTACTTTATCTTTTATCAAATTTCTATCTTGTATTTGTATTTTTCTTATTTTCCTTGCCCAATACTCAGGTTCTTTATCTAAAGATATAAATTGTACTAAATTAGTCAATTTAACCTCTTTTGTTACTCTATCTGATACAACACATGGTAGTCCTGCTATTTGCCATTCCACTAATACTAATGGAAATCCCTCAAATTTTGATGGTAATACCATTATATCCATAGCTTGTAGCCACTGTCCTACTTTAGATGATTTACCTACAAATAGTACCTTATCTTCTATTCCTAATGTTTTTACTTTTTGCTCTATTGATGGTTGTGTGTATCCTTTTCCAATTAATACTAAATAATATTTAAAGTTTTGTTTTACTAAATTGTAAAAAACATCTATTAAAAAATCATGATTTTTTTGATTGTTAAAATTTCCAACATGCCCTATAACTATTTTATTTTCCAAGTTATACTTTTTTCTGTATTCTTTTCTTATATCTTCATTATATTTATATTCTTCAATATCTTTACCATTATTAATTATTTCAAATTTTCTATTTTTAAACAGCCACTTTCCCGCTTCTTCGCCACAAGCAAATGCATGTGTATAAGTTTTATAAAATATTGGTCTCAAAAATTTATCAATCAATTTATGGTCAGCTTTTGTATTGTGACAATGTGCTACTCTTATTTTGCAACCTGCTTTTTTTGCTGCAATCATTTCTAAGGATAATATAGCACTACTTCCATGTGCTTGTACTATATCATATTTATTTTCTTTTATCAAGGCTGATAATTTTTTAATATATTTTAATGGTTGTTTTTTTCTTCCTTTTATAATATGTACTTTTCCGTTATATTCTTTAATTTTTTTTCCTATATCTTCTAATACAAATGGCGCCACAAATTCCATTTGCACCTTTTTATTATCTATATTATAAAAATAGTTGAGTACACTCATACTAATTCCATCATACATAAGTGGACTTGTAATAACATTTAATACTTTCATTTTTCCTCACTTTTAAATTTATTTTTTGGCAATTGTAACCAATCACCAAATATTTTATCCCATTTTTCTGGAGCAAAAGGTTGAAAACCACTAAAATGATAAAAAGTCATTTCTCCAAAATATGTTTTTCCATTAACCTCATAAAAATCTATTCTTATGTGAGGAAAATCATTGGATAATTTTTCTGACAATTCTATCATTTTCTCAAATGTTTCTGGTTTTTTTAATTCTTTGGTTGCATTAGGATAGTGTTGAATAAGATCTAAGTGTTTAAAATTTAAATCATAATAATCAAATTTCGTTTCTCCCTTCGCCCTATCCGATGCTATAAACATTGCTTTAGCTATACCATTAAAGCAAAAAAATTTATAATCTTTTAATTCTTGATTCTCTTTATCTTCCATATATTCTTCTATTATAATTCGTGGTTTTACATTTTTATATGGCCATTCTCTTCCAATATAATAGAAATTATATTTTAGGCATTTTTCTATTTTTTCCTTTGCTTCTTTAATATTTAATTTTGACTTGTCTTTACATATTACAATTCCTTCTGAATCGTGTGTACATTTTATTACAAATTGATTTGGTAATTTATCAAAATCTATTTCATCAAAATTATTATATATTCCTAGTGTTGGTATTATATATTCTTCACCTATAATATTGGCTACATATTTTTTCACTTCATATTTATCAACTAAAGTAGTATACAATTCTTTTCTATCATGTAATTTTAACCACTGTAATTTTTCATTAAATGTCTGTGGATTTTTCAAATTACAAAAATGTTTAAATTTTAAAAAATAGTAAATCTGTATATATACTTTATCTGGCAAAAACTTTAATGCATATTTTAATTTTTTTGATATATCTTTTTTATCCATCTATTCTTGCTCCCAGTTTTCTTGTATAAATTTATCTATCATTTTTACTATTGCCAATGGGTCTTTATTTTCCCAAGGTTTTAGGTTATCTGTTCCGTCATATATTTTTTGAAGTGCATCTTTTAGTTCGTCCATTTCATATACAGCTAGTACATATCCATTACTTGCAAATGCTTCGTTATTTTGTATTTGGTGGTCATTTATATGTTCTCCATATTTTTCTAACCTAGTTACTGCTATTACCTTTTTTCCTGCATTTAATGCTTTCATTATTGAGCCTGATGCTCCATGGCTTATAACTAAATCTGCTTGTTCTACTTTTTGCATAAATTCTTCTTGTGATATAAAGTCTTTATATTCAAAATGTTTTGGTTTATATGTTGATGTTCCTATTTGTGCAAATATTTTGTCTTTTATAAAACCTTCTTCACATAGCTCGTCTAGTTTTTCAAATAATCTGTTAAATGGGTAATTTCGTGAGCCTACACATACAAATATCAATATAAGCACCCCCCATATATTGCTTTTTTATAGAATTTTTTTTGGCTTTCCCATTGTACTATAAATAGGTCTGAATGTTTTTCCATTTTCTTCCCTGCTACAGTTGGCATATTTGCTCTACCAAATGTTTCTATAAATACAAATTTTTTATGACATAATACTGCCAATAGATAAAATGGGTATGCTACTATTGTTCCTGTTGTTATTACAAAGTCTGGTCTTTCTTTTATCCAAATATATAATGCATATATTGCATTATATATCATTTTAAATATCATTAATTTATCTTTTAAGTCTGTTTGTTTCATAAAGTATTTTGCTTTTGCTTCAAATTGTGTTTTTTCTGTTACATAAAATCCATCATATTTATCTATTAATGGTTGAAGCTTTTGTAGTTGTTCCCAATGTCCTCCGCTACTTGATACTAAGCATAGCCTTGGTTTTCTGTTTTTCTTTTTCATATAAATCTCCTATTTTACATATAGAATTTTTTATACCATTCTGCAAATTTTCTTAATCCTTCACGTAATGGTGTACTTGGCTTAAATCCAAATTCTTCTTCTAATGGTGTTGTATCTGCATATGTAACTGGTACATCCCCTGGTTGCATTGGTACTAATTCTTTGTGTGCTTCAAAGTCATAGTCTTCTGGTAATACTCCTGCTCTTATTAGTTCTTCTTGTAAAATATTTACAAAGTCTAACAAGTTTTCTGGGTGGTTATTTCCTATATTGTATATTGCATATGGTGGTATTGGTAATCCATCTTCTCCATTTTGCTTTGCTGGAGCTTTTTGCATTACTCTTACTACTCCTTCTACAATATCGTCTATATATGTAAAATCTCTTTTGCAATTACCATAGTTAAATATTTTTATTGTTTCTCCTGCACGTAATTTGTTTGTAAAGCCAAAATATGCCATATCAGGTCTTCCTGCAGGTCCATATACTGTAAAGAAACGTAATCCTGTTGATGGTATGTTATATAGTTTTGAATAGCTATGTGCCATCAATTCATTTGATTTCTTTGTTGCAGCATAAAGAGATACAGGATTATCTACTTTGTCATCTGTTGAATATGGTACTTTTTTGTTTGAACCATATACTGACGAACTTGATGCATAAACTAAGTGTTCTACTGGATAATTCCTGCATCCTTCTAATAAATTAAAAAATCCTATTAAATTTGATTCTACATATGCATCTGGGTTTTTTATACTATATCTTACTCCTGCTTGTGCTGCTAAATTTACAACTATTTGTGGAGTATATTTTTTAAATATGTCCATCACCAATTCTTTGTCTGCTAAATTTCCTTTTATAAATGTAAAGTTATTGTGTTTTTGTAATTCGTTTAGTCTTTCTTCTTTTATTTTTACATCGTAATAGTCGTTCATATTGTCTAGTCCTATTACTTTTATGTCTTTCACTTCATTTAATATTTTTTTTGCTAGGTTTGATCCTATAAAACCTGCTGCTCCTGTAATAAATATTGTTTTTCCTTGTAATTCTACTTTTTCTTTCATTTTAAATTGCTCCTTCTTTTACTAGTACTTTTTGCACTGTTTTCTTTAATAATTTTAAGTCTGTTTTTAGGCTTTTTTTGTTGTAATATTTAAAGTCCATGTCTAATCTATCATTAAATGTTACTGCACTTCTTCCATTTACCTGCCAATAGCCTGTTAATCCTGGCTTACATTTTGTTATGTATTTATAGTATTTACCCATTTCTTCTTTTTCTCTTGGCAAATATGGACGTGGACCTACTAAACTCATTTCTCCTTTTAGTACATTTATAAATTGTGGAAATTCGTCTATACTTGTTTTTCTTATAAAGTTTCCTAGTTTTGTTATTCTTGGGTCATTTTTTAGTTTTTTATGTTTTTTATATTCTTTTCTTGCTTCTTCGTTTTCTTCTAGGTGTTTTTTTAGTATTTCGTCTGCGTTTATTACCATTGACCTATATTTGTACATTTTGAATAGTTTTCCATCTTTTCCTATTCTTTGTTGTGAATAAAATAATGGGCCTTTTTCCTTGGTTACTAGTTTTACTATGTATAATACTATTGTCATAGGCACTAAAAGCACTACCCCTGCTATTCCACCAAGGATATCTACTGTTCTTTTTGTTATTTTTGATAGTTGGTCAATTATTTTATTTTTATGTACATTTTCCCCTATGTTTATTAAGTCCATTGTTGTTACTTTTTCTACAGGTCTTGTTTGTTCCATAGTATTAGTAGCGTCTACCATTATATTTTCTGTAACGCTAATATTCATTTTATTTCCATCCTTTCCCCTAAAAGGTAGAAATTTAGTTGTTGTTATCCAACTTTATCCCCTTGTTTTTTATTTTTTTATAAATTGTAAACATTAATAAAAATATGTATACTCCTGTTGCTACTCCTAATGTGTCTATAAATACATCTGTTATTAGGCAACTTCTTCCTTCTATAAAATATTGATGTAGTTCGTCTGTTCCTGCATATATCATTCCTGCTATTATACTATAAGCTATTTTTGTAGTTTCTTTTGCTTTATATGTATTTGCAAAGTTCATTATTAAAAAGCCACCTATTAAGTATATTGTAAAATGTGCTAGTTTTCGTATTATTGGGTCTAATATTTGTATTAAGCTTTCTTTAGTATTCTGCTCTATGTTTATTATTTGAGATGCTATATTTATTACTTTACTTGTTACACTTTCACTTGTGTTTTCTGATTGTGTTCCTGGCTGGTTTGAAAATATAAATATTGCTATCATCCATATTGCTATTAGTATTAGATATATAATTTGTTTTTTACTTAGTTTTTCTTTTAATCTCATAAATTTATTGTAACATTTTTATATACATTAATCAAGTTTTTTTTACAATTTTTGACCTTAGGCTCATATTCATTTTTTTATTCTGTTTTTTTATAGGATTATTAAAGTAGAAAGGCCATCAAAATTGATGGTCTTTCTACTTTACAAGCTATTTCCCATTTAACTCATTTTGCACATATCTCCATGTGTCTTTGCACATGTCTTCTATATTTTTGGTTGCTACCCAACCCAATTCCTCTCTTGCTTTACTTACATTTGCATAATATTTTGCTAAATCTCCTGGTCTTCTTTCTACTATTTTATATGGTATTTGTATTCCATTTACTTTTTCAAATGCTTTTATTATTTGTAATACACTGTATCCGTTTCCTGTTCCTAGGTTGTATGTATATATTCCTCCATTGCTGTTATTTAATTTTTCTATTGCTTTTACATGTCCTTTTGCTAAGTCTACTACATGAATATAGTCTCTTACTCCTGTTCCATCTATTGTATCATAGTCATTTCCGAACACTGAAAGTTCTGGCAATTCTTTTGCAGCTACTTTTTGTATATATGGCATTAGATTATTAGGAATTCCATTTGGTTCTTCCCCTATAAGACCACTTTCGTGCGCTCCTATTGGGTTAAAATATCTTAATATTGCTATATTCCAAGTATTGTCTGATTTATATATGTCTTCTAATATTTTTTCT
Source organism: uncultured Clostridia bacterium (assembly GCA_944386375.1). Lineage (GTDB taxonomy): Bacteria > Bacillota > Clostridia > TANB77 > CAG-508 > CAG-269. The sequence continues at coordinate 1,611 of CALXAW010000064.1, read as the reverse complement.
ACAATTGCTTTTGCTGTTCCATATGGGTTTGTCGTTTCTCCTCTCCCCATTTCTTCTTTACATTCTATTGTTTTAGTTCCATATACTGTTGCTGATGAGCTAAATACAATATTTTTGCAATTGTATTTTTCCATTACTTTCAATAGTGTAATTGTCCCTGTAACATTGTTTTGATAATATAGTAGCGGTTTTTTTACTGATTCTCCTACTGCTTTTAATCCTGCAAAATGTATTACTTTGTCTATTTTATTTTCTTTAAAAACTTTTTCTAGCTCTTTTTCGTTTAGTATGTCTACTTTATAGAATTTAGGCATTTTATTTGTTATTTTTTTAATTCTATCCAAATTTGTTTTTTTACTGTTTACTAAATTATCTACTATTACTATCTCTTCTCCATTATTTAGTAATTCTATTACTGTATGGCTCCCTATATATCCGGTTCCACCTGTTACTAATATTGCCATTATTTCATTTTCCTTTCATATTTATTCTTCTTGCTTATTATATAGCAAATTATATTTTTTACAATACTGTTGTCTATTATTTATCCCTAATTTGGATGATATTGTACCAACTATGTCTTCATGACACTATTTATCTTTTAGCTTTTCTAACTTTTCCTTACTTAAGCCTGTCATTTTTACAATAAAGTCTACATCTACATTTTCTTTTAGCATTTTTTTGGCTATTTCTAATTTTTCTGTTTTCGCTCCAAGCTCTTTTCCTTGGGTCAATCCTTGAGTTAGTCCAGCATCCCTACCATAATTATATCCATTGTTATACCCATCTTCTTTTATTGTGTTATAATCTCTTATGTATTTTTCTCTTAATTTTATTAGTGTTCTTTCATGTTCGTCTGCCATTAATTCGTCATATACCTTTTTCGCCTCTTTTATTGCTTCATTCTTATCCAAAATATCTCCCCCTAACTTATTTGGATCTTGTATGAATTTTAACCAGTTCTCTAATTCTTTGTTTTCTGTTTTATATTTCTTCATTTTCGTCATATCTATTATAACAATCTCTAAATCCTTAGTCAATAATACCTTTCCTGTTTTTTTAACAAGATTGTTAAAATTAGAGAAAAGCAAAAATAGCAGAATTTCTGCTATTTTATTTGTATTAGATAAATTACTATTTTTCCATTAGCCATCTCGCAATATCATATATTTGTATTCCTTCATATAAATAATTATCATGTTTTGTTTTGGCAATAAGTACTTTTGGATATGCATCTTTAATTTTTAATAATGAATTGACTTCACGATTAAATGTTTTTTCATCTTCTATATTATCAGAAACTTGTATATAAATTTTTTCATTTCTTTTCATAGCTACAAAGTCAATTTCTGTATTATACAATTCTCCGACATAAATGTCATAGCCACGTCTTAATAATTCAATAGCTACTATGTTTTCATAACTTCTTCCATAATTCATATTTTTAATTCCTAATTTAGCATATTTAAATGTTTGATCAACTAAATAATATTTATCTAATGATTCTAAATAACGTTTTCCTTGTATATCATAACGTTTTACTTTATAAAATAAAAAAGCATTACATAAATATTGAATATATGAACCAATAGTTTTGTGATTTAATGTATT
>CALXAW010000063.1 GCA_944386375.1 uncultured Clostridia bacterium | reverse complement strand
TTCAAAAATATGCAGAAAAACTTAATTTTAGTTTCTGAAATGGGAGGAACTTATGATGTCTTAAACGATAGAGACGACACCATTGGAATTACAACTTGGTTTAATGAAAGATATGTAAAAGATTGTTCAAGAAAAACAAGAGACCATATGTATTCTAAACAAAAAACTGGAAGGTTAGTAATGGGGAATTATTATGGCTATGTAAAAGATAAAGAAGATGTTACAAAATTATATGTGGATGAAGAAATTAGACCAGTTATATCCTTAATATACAGATTATATGCCTACGAAGGACTAGGTAGAAAAAAGATTTGTGATATTTTAAATAGTGAATACAGTTATCCTACTCCATCAGTATATTACAGACAAAAACATTTAGAAAGAGGGAGAATATATAAACATCCAGTACAAGAACTATGGTCAACATATATGATAAGCAATATCTTAAATAATGATGTATATACAGGAAATTTAAGAACTCACAAAAAGAAGACAGTTTCTATAAGAGGTAGGGCAATAAAACTTCCTGAAGAAGAACATTTTGTATTTGAAAATCATCACGAGGCAATTATTTCAAAAGAGACTTTTGAATTAGCACAAAATATACGAAAAAGAAAAGCAAAATCAAAGACTACTGCTGGAACAAGAAAAAGAAACTATGCATTTTCAGGGTTAATTAGATGTGGTGATTGTGGCTTTGGAGTAAGTGGAATTACAATGAATAGAAAGCAAAAGCAGAAAGGATATGAATGTTCACAGTATAGGACTTATGGGAAAACAAGATGTAAGTGTCATGAAATAAAAGAAAGTGATATAATTATTCACTTAAAAGAATTTCTAAAATTTACCAAACAAAAATATCAAGAAGAAATAAATAAAATAGAAATTGAGGTTAAAACTAATAAAGAACAAACCAATAAAGAAAAAATTAAGTTTGAAATTGAAACACTAAAAGCAGAATATAAAGTGTTATTAAATCAAAAAATAAAAGATTTAGCAGGAAATAATGATGAATATCAAAAACAGATGATAGAAGATTCATACAAAGAGTTAGGATTAGAAAAGACAAGGAGAATAGAAAAACTACAAGAAATTTTGCAGAAAGCAGAGCAAGATATATCAAAAGAAAAAATAAAAAAACTAAAAACTGCAATTGAATATTTTGAAGAGATTATAACATCAGAAGTTCCTAGCAGATATGTTTTAGAAAATATAATTGATATGATATGGATTTATAGTGATAAAACTGTAAAATTTGATTTGAAAATAGATATTGAAAAATTAATATAGCTATCCCCACATTTAAAGATTTCACCCCTGTGTGTACAACAGAAATGATTGCTTTTTCTAAAGCAAATACATATTTTGAACAACTAAATACTTGCTTATTAGGATTAAGTATAGACTCAAATGCTTCACATTTGGCTTGGATGTATGACATATATTGTAAAACAGGTATAAAAATACCATTTCCAATAATAGCTGATAGAAATGGTGTTATTGCAAGAAAATATGGAATGATTTCAAATGATGTAAGTACAACAGAAACAGTAAGAAATGTATTTATAATAGATAATAAGGGAATAGTTAAAACAATTTTAGTATACCCAATGAATGTAGGAAGATTTATACCAGAAATAATAAGAATAGTGCAAGCGCTACAAATGGCAGACTGTAGCAATGGGGCTACTGCAGCAAACTGGATGCCAGGGCAACCTATAATAATGCCAATGCCAACAACATTTAATGAACTAGAAGAAAGAATAAAATATATAAATCAAAATAAAAACGGAATAAATTGGTATTTAAGTTTTAAAGAACCAGAAAAGGAATGTGAAGAAAAAATAAGTCTAAACAAAACAACAGAAAAATAAAATTATTTAATATAACTAAAAGTCGCTTGTTTCCAACGTTGTATACCAAATATCATATACCTCTTTTTTACAAATACCCCTTGACAGTTTACAATAATAAAGATAAAATAGAATAGGAAGAAAAAATATATTATTAATAATAAATATAATTTATATATTTAGTTTATATATTTATTCGAACATTGAAAATTAAATAAGAAAGAGGTGTATGATTGTGGATATATTAATCATAGTAGCCGCTGTCTTAATCTCGTTAGCAATAGGAATACCAGTAGGAATGGTATTAAGGAAAAAAGTTGCAGAATCTAAAATAGAAGGAGCAGAAAAAGAAGCAAAAAGATTAGTAGACTTAGCTAAAATAGAAGCAGAAAATATGAAAAAAGAAGAAATTTTTAAAGCAAAAGAAGAAATAATGGCAAGTCGTAAAGAATTAGATCAAGAGATTAGAGAAAGAAGAGGCGAAATACAAAAACAAGAGGCAAGAATTATCCAAAAAGAAGAAAGTTTAGAAAGACGTTCTGAAAACTTTGAAAAGAAAGAAAAAAATCTAGAATTAGATATTCAAGATTTAGAAAAGCAAAAAGAAAAAATAGACAATTTACAAAAACAACAGCTAGAAAAATTACAGCAAATAGCAGGCTTAAGCAGAGAAGAAGCAAAAGAACAGCTTTTACAAACTGTAGAAAAACAAATAACAGCCGAAAAAGCAGCAATAATTAGAGAATTAGACCAAAAAATGAAAGAAGATGCAAATAAAAATGCTAAAGAAATAATAAGTTATGCAATTTCAAAATGTGCTGCAGACCATACTTCAGAAACAACAGTATCAATGGTTGCACTACCAAATGACGACATGAAAGGAAGAATAATAGGTAGAGAAGGAAGAAATATAAAAGCACTAGAAACATTAACAGGTATTGATTTAATAATAGATGATACACCTGAAGCTGTAATTTTATCAGGTTTTGATCCATTAAGAAGAGAAGTAGCTAGAATTGCTTTAGAAAAACTAATAGAAGATGGAAGAATCCATCCAGCAAAAATAGAAGAAATGGTAGAAAAGGCAAAAGAAGAATTAGAGCAAACAATTAAAGCAGAAGGTGAAAGAGCAGTTCTAGAAACAGGAGTAAATGGTTTACATCCAGATTTAGTTAAATTAATTGGAAAATTAAAATACAGAACAAGTTATGGACAAAATGTATTAAACCATTCAATAGAAGTATCAAATTTAGCTAGAATAATGGCAGAAGAACTAGGATTAGATGCAAAAAGAGCAAGAAGAGCAGGTTTACTTCATGATATAGGAAAGGCACTAGACCATGATATGGAAGGAACACACGTAGAAATAGGTGTAGATATACTAAAAAAATATAAAGAAAATCCACTTGTAATAAATGCAGTAGAAGCACATCATGGAGATGTAGAGCCACAAACAATGGAAGCTGTTTTGGTACAAGCAGCAGATGCAATATCTGCATCAAGACCAGGAGCAAGAAGAGAAACATTAGAAGCATACATAAAAAGACTAGAAAACCTAGAATCTATTGCAGACTCATTTGAAGGAGTAGAAAAATCTTTTGCAATACAAGCTGGTCGTGAAATTAGAATAATAGTAAAACCAGATCAAGTAAATGATGATCAAATGACAGTGCTTGCAAGAGACATAGCTAAAAAAGTAGAAAACGAAATGGATTATCCAGGACAAATAAAAGTAAACATTATAAGAGAAACCAGAGTTGTAGAATATGCAAAATAAAAGGAGCCAAGTGCTCTTTTTATTTTTGCTTTATACACTAGGAAAGTGATACTTTCCTAGTGTATAAAAGTCGCTACGCTCCAACGATGCACACAATTTTACTTCGTAAAATTGGCGCTTGAACAAATTTACGGAAAGCCAACGAAAAAGCTTAAATGTCGTTAATAAAATGGCTTTCCGATTTGTTCTATCCTAGGAAAGTGATACTTTCCTATTGTATAAAAGTCGCTATGCTCCAATGATGCACATAAATTTTATTTCATAAAATTTGGCACGCGAACAAAATTGCATATTGATTAGTTGTGTTATTTGTAGTATTATATTTATTGTAAATAGAAATTTAGAAAGAAGGAATAATTTTGAATATTTTAGCAGTTGGAGACATTGTAGGAGAAGTGGGAGTAAAAGAGTTAGAAAAAAGATTACCAAAAATAAAACAAGAATACAATATAGATTTTGTTATAGTAAATGGAGAAAATGCAGCAGGTGGAATGGGCATAATGAAAAAAAACTTTGAAGATATAATAAAAGCCGGAACAGATGTAGTTACTATGGGGAATCACACATGGGCTAAAAAAGATATTTTTAAATTTATAAGTAACAACAAAATAATAAGACCTGCAAATTACTCTAAAGGTCTACCAGGAAAGGGATATGGAATATATAAAGTAAATAACAAAAAAATAGCTGTTATAAATTTATTAGGAAGAGTAGCTACAAATGTATTATCTGAAAATCCATTTCAAATAGCCCAAAAAATAGTAACAAAAATAAAAGAAGAAGTAGATATAATAATAGTAGATTTTCATGCAGAAGCAACAGCAGAAAAGATTGCCATGTCACATTACCTAGATGGAGAAGTTACAATTATATTTGGCACACATACACATGTTCAAACAGCAGACGAAAAAATACTTCCAAAAGGAACAGCATATATTACAGATATAGGAATGACAGGTCCAAAAAATTCTGTAATAGGAATGAATATAGAAGTATCTGTAAAAAGATTTGAAACAAGTTTGCCAGAAAGATATAAAATAGCAGATGGACCATGTATTTTTAATGCTTGTATTTTTAAAATAAATGATGAAACATGTAAAACAGAAAAAATAACTAGGATAAATTACTAATTTTGTAATAAAAAATAAAATTCTGCGATGAAAAATTGAAAAAATTTCCAAAAAAGACTAGACAAATAATTCCATATAATGTAAAATACAAAATGTAAAAAGTTGCAACAAAAATTAAATTATAGGAGGCAAAAGAAAATGGAAATTTTAAAGATTTCATCAAAATCTAATCCTAATTCAGTAGCAGGAGCTATAGCAGGGTTAGTAAAAGAATCACAAAGAGCAGAAATGCAGGCAATAGGTGCAGGTGCTCTAAATCAAGCAGTAAAGGCAGTAGCAATAGCAAGAGGATTTGTAGCACCATCTGGGGTAGATCTAGTTTGTATACCTGCATTTGCAGAAGTAGAAGTAGAAGGGGAGGATAGAACAGGTATAAAACTTATTATAGAATCTAGAAAGTAGATTGTTTATAGATATAGGGTATGTATAAATTACATACTCTTTTTTTTATAAATTACTAGTAAATTATTGCAATTTTACGCATATTAAGGTATTATAATAATGTTAAGGAGTGAAATATGAGAAATAACATTTTTATATATGTATTTATTGTGTTTATAATAGCACTTATAATATTTGCAGTATATAGATTAAATAATGAAGAAGAAACTAAAAATGGGCAAGGAGATGCTAGTACAAGCCAAGAAGAACAAATGGAAACAGAAATAAAACTAGCAGTATCAAATTTTGACAGCATTAATCCAATATTAAGTAATAATAAAAATATTCAAGACATTACAAAATTAATATATGAACCATTAGTAAATTTAACACAAGACTATAAAGCAGAACCATGTTTAGCAACAGAATGGGCAAAAACTAGTGACACAGAATATATAGTAAAACTACGCGAAGGAGTAAAGTGGTCAGATGGAACAGTATTTACAGCTGATGATGTGTTATTTACTATAGATAGACTAAAAGAAATAACATCTATATATTCATATAATGTACAATATGTTATAGCAGTTGACATAGTAGATGATTACACAGTAAAAATAACACTAGATAGAAACATACCATTTTTTGAATATAATTTAACATTTCCTATATTGTCTGCAAAATATTATGAAGGAGAAGATTTTGCTACATCAACTAAAAATAGCAATCCAGTAGGAACAGGAATGTTTAAAATTTCTGATGCACAACCAGAAAGTATAACACTTGCAAAAAATGAAACATGGTGGAACAAAAACAATAAAAATGCTATTTTACAAACAATAAAAGTAAATATAAATTCATCGATGGCAGAAGTGTACAACTCTTTTAAAATGGGAAATATAGACCTAGTAAGTACATCAAACTTAAACTATACAAATTATATAGGAACAATAGGATATGGAATTAGAGAATATTCTGGAAGAGAGCACATATTTTTAGCATTAAATACACAAAATGCACTTTTATCAAACCTAGAAGTAAGGCAAGCTATATCATATGCAATAGACAAAAACAATATAATATCAAGTGTATTTGGAGGAAATGCCTACACATCAGATTATCCGCTATCCAATGGAAGTTGGCTATATGACGGAACAGATACAAACTCAATATATAGCCAAGAGCAAGCAAACCAAGTATTACAGGATGCAGGGTGGACACGAGGAAGAACTATGTGGTCAAAAAGAATAAACAATAGAACACAAAGAATAAGCTTAAACTTAATGGTAAAAGCAAGTGATGCAAATAGAGTATCAGTTGCAAATATAATAAAACAACAGCTAGAAGCAATAGGAATTACTATTAATATAAATAGTTTAAGTGATGAACAATATAATGCAGCAATTGCCAATAAAGGATATGATATTTTATTAGCAAGCTCTACAGTATCTGCTAGTCCAAATTTAACAACATACTTTGGAGAAGGAAATTTAGCAAATTATACAAACCAAGAAGTAAGTGCAATTATGCAAGAAGTAAATAACACAACAGATGAAAATATATTAAAAGAAAAATATAAAAGATTAAAAGAAATTTATAAAACAGATATACCATATATAAGTTTATATACAAATAAAAATATTGTAGCATATAATACCGAACTTGCAGGAGAAGTAGCATCAAACTGGTTTTATCTATTTTATAATATAGAAAATTGGTATAAATAAAAAATAATAAAAAAATAGAAAAAAGATATTGACAAAACAAAAATTTGGTATATAATAAAAATGCCAAACAAAAGTTTAAAAAATAGGAGGAATAATATGGGAGAAAATACAGAAAAAAGAAAAGCACTAGAGATGGCAATGGGCCAAATAGAAAAACAATTTGGAAAAGGTTCAATAATGAAACTTGGAGAATTTAAAGCAATGGAAGTAGAAGCAATACCTACAGGAGCACTAAGCTTAGACATTGCATTAGGAATAGGTGGAGTACCACGTGGTAGAATAATAGAAATATTCGGACCAGAGTCTTCTGGTAAAACTACACTTGCATTACATGTAGTAGCAGAAGCACAAAAAATGGGAGGAGATGCAGCATTTATAGATGCAGAACATGCATTAGACCCAGTATATGCAAAAAAATTAGGAGTAGATATAGATAATTTAATAGTTTCACAACCAGATACAGGAGAACAAGCTTTAGAAATCACAGAAAGTTTAGTTAGAAGTGGAGCTTTAGATGTAATAGTAGTAGACTCAGTAGCTGCGTTAGTTCCAAAAGCAGAAATTGATGGAGATATGGGAGATTCTCATATGGGACTTCAAGCAAGACTTATGTCACAAGCGTTAAGAAAACTTGCAGGAGCTTTAAATAAATCAAAAACAGTATTAATATTTATAAACCAATTAAGAGAAAAAATTGGAGTTATGTTTGGTAACCCAGAAACAACAACAGGTGGTAGAGCTTTAAAATTCTATGCATCTGTAAGAA
>CALXAW010000062.1 GCA_944386375.1 uncultured Clostridia bacterium | reverse complement strand
CCTGTTGTTATTTCTTTAAATCTTTTTAAATCATCTGGCAAATGCCATAATAATTTATTATCTTTTCCTATTATATTATTTTTTGCTTTTGCTACTATTATACTTAACATCTTTTTTCTCCTTTTCTAATACTTTTTTCGATTAAGCAATAATTAAATTTTGGTAAAATAAACAAGCGAAAAATCCGGAGGTTAATGCAATCTAAATTTGTAATTATATTTTAATCTATTCTGCTACAGGTATTTTTCCTAACTTCATTTCTTCATTATATTTATACCCTTGTACTTCAAAGTCTTCTACTTTAAAGTCATAAAATTTTTTTGTTGGATTATGTATTATTAGCTTTGGTGTTACATCCATTGTTTTTCCTGCAATTAGTTTTTCTACTAATGGTATATGTCTGTCATATATATGGCAATCTCCTATATTATGTGTTAGTGTTCCTACCTCTAAGCCTGCAACTTGTGCAAACATACATAATAATGCTGCATATTGCATCGTATTCCATCCATTTGCTGCTAACATATCTTGTGAACGTTGGTTTAATATTAAATGCAATTTTCCTTCTTTTACTAGCCATTGTGTTCCATATACACATGGTTCTAATGCCATATCTTTTAGTTCTGCATGATTAAATATATTTGTCATAATACGCCTGCTTGATTTATCATTTTGTAATAAGTATAACACATAATCTACTTGATCCATTTCTTTTATTCCGTCTTTTGTTTTAAATTGGTATTTTTTTGCCATTTGATATCCATATGCTTTTCCTATTGTTCCATCTTCTTGTGCCCACTGATCCCATATATGTGAATTTAGCTCACTTATTTTATTTGATTTTTTTTGCCATATCCACAATACCTCATCTATTGCTCTTTTTACTGTTTGGCTATTGTTTCGTAGTGTTATCATTGGAAATTCTTTTCCTACATCATATTTATTTGTAACTCCTACTATAGAGTAATAATTTGCTTCTGTTCCGTCTTCCCATCTTGTGCGCACATTAGTACCTTTTGAAGAATATCCATATTTTATTATTTCTTTACATGTTTCTATAAAATTTTTATCTGCTTGTGTCATATCATTTCCCTCCTACAATTTTATTTATTAAAATATATCATTAAGTACATAAAATGTAAATAGTATTAAATTATAAATAGGGCTAAAAAGGTAAGACAAATCTCGCTTCGCGAGAACTTTTATCTACTTTTCTAATTTAACTATATATATTTAAGTTCTCGAAGAATCGTAAAGATTTGTCGACGCGAAAAATTGCATAGCAATTTTTCTGTGCAATGTTATTTTTTTATACAATAGGAAAGTAATACTTTCCTATTGTATAAAAAAATTAATAACTAATTTCTCTTAATATATCCCTATAATTTGTTACAGGAATTGCGCCTTGCTTTATTAGTTCATTTGTTCCTACTGAAGTTTGTATTGTTATAGGACCTGGAACTGCAAATACATTTTTACCTTGTTCTAGTGCAAAGTCCGCTGTAATTAACGAACCGCTTCTTTCTTTTGCTTCTACTACAACCACACCTTGGCTCATTCCACTTATTATTCTATTTCGTGCTGGAAAATTCATTTTACTAGGCTCTGTTCCTATTGGATATTCTGATATTAAACATCCTCCATATTCTATTATTTTATCTGCTAATATTTTATTTTCTTTTGGATATGTTATATCCAATCCATTTCCTAATACCGCTATTGTCTTTCCTTTTGCATATATTGCTCCAATATGTGCACAGCTATCTATTCCCCTTGCTAATCCACTAATTATTACAATATTATTTTTAGCTAAATGATATGCAAAGCTTTTTGCTACCTTTTCTCCATATTTTGTATTTTCTCTACACCCAACAATTGCTATTGATGTATTATTTAATATTGCTTTATTTCCTTTTATATATAACTTTTTAGGAAAATCGTATATATTTTTTAATATTTGTGGATATGCTTTATCATGTACACATATTGCTTCAATTTTTTGCTTCATTTTGCCTCCTAACATAACAAAAGACAAACTAAGCTATTCTTTTATTTTGAATAACTTAATTTGTCCCTATGTTTTATCTAAATTTTAACTTTTATATATTAAATTGCTTTGCTGCTTTTATTACATTATTCATAAGAATAGCTATAGTCATTGGTCCTACTCCCCCTGGAACCGGTGTAATATAACTTGCTTTTTTTTCTACATTTTCAAAGTCTACATCTCCTGTTAATTTTCCATCTTGTCCTCTATTTATTCCTACATCTATTACAACTACTCCATCTTTTACCATATTTTCTTTTATAAATTTTGCCTTTCCCATTGCAGCAATTAAAATATCTGCATTTTTTGTGTATTGTTCTAAATTATTTGTTTTTGAATGGCACATTGTTACAGTTGCATTTTTATTTATACAACATTGTAATAATGGTTTTCCTACAATATTGCTTCTTCCTATTATTGTTACATTTTTTCCTTCTAGTTTTATGTTATATTCTTCAAACATTTTCATTATACCATATGGTGTGCAAGACACAAATGTATCTTGGTTTAATGATAATTTTCCTACATTTATTGGGTTGAACCCATCTACATCTTTTTTAGGCGATATTGCTTCAAATGCCTGGTTTATATCTAAATGTGTTGGAATTGGACTTTGCAATAATATACCATGTATATCTTTTTGTTTATTTAGTTTTTCTATTAAATTTATTAATTCTTCTTGATTAATATCTTCATTTAATAAATATTCTTCATATTCAATTCCTATTTCTTGGCATGCTATACTCTTATTTTTTACATATACTTTAGATGCTCCATCATTTCCTACTAATATTACTGCAAGTTTTGGATTTATTCCTTTTTTCTTTAGTTCTTCACATTCTATTTTTAAATTTGTTCGTATTTTTTGTGCTAATTTTTTTCCATCAATTATTATTCCCATTATTTTCTCCTTCTGTTAGTGCATTTAACTATAAAAGTTATAATTATGCCCTAACACATTAAATTTCCATTTTATATTCTATATCTTCCATATGAGGAAATATTTCTTTTACTCTTTTTAATGTTAATACTGACATTCGTGGCTGCGGATTTTTAGGATTATTTGTTATTAATTTTTGTGTATAGCAGTTTTTAGCTGTTTTAAATAATACATATCTATTTCGCACATAAGTATAATATATTTGATATCCATTATTTAAGTCTACCCACATTTTTTCAAATGTATAATTTTCCATAAAATTTTTGCTCCATTCTTATTTTATCATTTCTTTAAATTCATTTTCAGATATAATAGTTATACCTAAACTTTGGGCTTTAGTTAATTTACTTCCTGCATCTTCTCCTGCTAGCAAATATGTTGTTTTTTTAGATACTGAACTAGATGTTTTACCTCCTAGCTTTTCTATTATATCTGATGCTTCTGTTCTTGTATATTGTTCTAGTGTTCCTGTTAGTACAAATGTCATTCCTTCAAATCTATTGTCTGAGCTGTCATCTTCTTTTTCTATTGTATTTACACCTGCTTTTTCTAGTCTTTTTATTAAATCTAATGTTTGTTCTTGCATAAAAAATTCTCTTATACTATTTGCTACAATTGGTCCTATTTCTTCTGTTAAGCTTAAAGATTCAAAACTTGCATTAGCTAGTTTATTTATATCTTTATATTTTTTTGCTAATATTTTAGAGGCTTTTACACCTACATGCCTTATTCCTAATGCTGTTATTAATCTATACAATTCGTTTGTTTTGCTATTTTGAATACTATTTATTAGGTTTTGTGCAAATTTTGTGCCATTTTTCTTTAATGATGCTATATCTTCAAGTTTTAAATAATATATATCTGCAATATTACTTATTAAACCTTTATCTAATAATTGTGAAATTATATTTTCTCCAAGCCCATCTATATTCATTGCTTCTCTAGAGACAAAATGTACTAAATTTCTAAATAATTTTGCTGGGCATTCTATTCCAGTACATCTTGTAGCTGCTTCTCCAGCCTCTCTTATTGCAGGTGCTCCACATACTGGGCAAGTTTTAGGCATGCAAAATTCTATTTCTTCTCCTGTTCTTTTTTCTTTTATTACATCTACTATTTCTGGTATTACATCACCTGCTTTTTGTATAACTACAGTATCTCCTATTTTTAAGTCTTTATCTTTTATAAAATCTTCGTTGTGCAATGTTGTTTTAGATATTGTAGAACCTGCTACTTTTACAGGCTCTAATATTGCCATTGGTGTTATTACTCCTGTTCTTCCTACATTACATATAATATCTTTTAGTTTTGTTTCTTTTTTTTCTGGTGGGTATTTATATGCTATTGCCCATTTTGGTGTTTTAGATGTTGTTCCTAATATTTCTCTTAATTGTAAATTATCTACTTTTACAACTGCTCCATCTATTCCAAATGTTAAACTTTCTCTTTCTTCACCTATTTTATTTATTGCTGATAATATTTCTTGTATATTTTTGCAAAATATTCTTACCGGATTTACATTAAACCCTAGTTTACTTAAATATTCTAGTTCTTCAAAGTGAGAATTAAATTCTTTTCCTTCTATTTTTTGAACATTAAATATATAAATATCTAAAGGCCTTTGTGCTGTTATTTTTTTATCTAATTGCCTTAAAGAACCTGCTGCTGCATTTCTAGAATTTGCAAATAGTTCTTCTTCATTTTCTTCACGCTTTTTATTCATTTGTTCAAAATCTTTTTTTGATATAAAAACCTCGCCTCTAACTGTTATATTTATATTTTCTTTTAATTGCATCGGAATTGTTTTTATTGTTTTTAAATTTTCTGTAACATCTTCTCCTACTAATCCATTTCCTCGTGTTGCACCTCTTACAAATTTTCCATTTTTATATTCAAGTGCAGCTGAAAGTCCATCTATTTTTGTTTCTACAACATATTTAGGTTTTTCTATTTGGCTTTCTTGTGCTTGTTTATTTACTCTTTCACAAAAGCTTTTTATTTCTTCAAAGTCAAACACATCTTGCAAACTTTGAAGTGGAACTTCGTGTTCTACTTTTTTAAATCCTTCTTTTACTTTTCCTCCTACTTTTTGTGTTAATGAATCTTTTGTTACTAAGTCTGGAAATTGCTTTTCTAAATTTCTAAGTTCTAACATTAGCATATCATATTCAAAGTCAGAAATTTCTGGGTTGTCGTCGTCATAGTATTTTTTTGCATGATATTCTGTTAGTTTGTGTAACTCTTCTATTCTTTTTTTAGCTTGTTCTTCTTTCATTTTTTTCATTCCTTTCACAGGTCACAAACCTTTCTCATATGTAATGTTATTTGCTATTTTATTATATACAATATTATTGGAAAAATAAAGAGTGAATATAATTTTTTCTGAAATAATTATGAATAATATAAAAATGTCATAATGATGTTTTTTATACAATAGAAAAGTATAACTTTCCTAGTGTATAAAAAAATTTATTGTAGTATAGGAAAACCCAATTTTTCCTATACTACAAGTTATTGTGCTTCTTAATATTGCACATCTTAATATTTTTTTATACTGCTCCATCTTCGTCTGCTCTTGCTTCTATTATTATTCTTGCCTTACTGTCATCTGTACATGTTGATAATGTAACTTCTCTTCCGCCTTGTGTATCTCTATTGAAGAATGATGTATCATTTTCTGCTGCTTCAAATTTATTGTAAATTGTGTATGTAACTTTATTACCTGACATATCTGTTATATACACTTTATCTCCTGTTTCTAGATTTTTGTTATTTGAGAAGAATAAACCATTTCTGTAGTTATGCCCTGCAATAACTGTATTACCTGGTTGGTTTGGACCTGGTCCATATAATACTGCTACAGCAGCTTCGATTGATGCTTTTGTAACTTTTTCTAGTATTGGATATTTTAAGTCTGTTGCTGGTATTTCTATAGTACCTACAACATTAAAGCCTTTGTATGTTGTTACATCTGCAGAAGTAACAGGCGTTCCTTCTATTGCATTTAATTCTCCTCCGCCTTCTCCTGTACCTTCTTCTCCGTCTCCTACTTCTTCCATAAATGAATCTACAAAGTCTGAGGTACTTCTATTTATATTGTATTCCTGATAATATGAATATCCTAAATATCCTAATAATCCAACAATTCCTATAATAATTATTATTAATAGTGCTGTTAAAAATCCACTATATTTACTTTCAAACATAGTAAACCACCACCTTTTCTCCATATATTAATTTTACCATATTTTTGCGTAAAAATCAAGCTATGTAGCAATTTTAGTTCCTAGTTTTTTTCCTCCTATAATGTGAAAATGTAAATGCATTACTTCTTGCCCTCCGTTTTTTCCGCAATTTACAATTACTCTATATCCATCTTGTTTAAATCCTTGTTCTTCTGATATAGTATTTATTGCTCCATATATTCTTCCTATTAGTTCTTCATCTTCTTTTTGTATATGTGCTAAAGATGTTATGTGTTTTTTAGGAATTACTAATATATGAATTGGTGCTATTGGGTTTATGTCTTTAAAAGCCAGTATTTCGTCATTTTCAAATACTTTTTGTGATGGTATTTCTCCTTTTGCTATTTTACAAAATAAACAATCTTCCATAATTATATTTCCTTTGTATAATATTTAGGTTTTTTAAAGGTTGCCTATAAACCTTAAATTTTTATTCTTTTATTAAAACAGCTTTTATTCTTCTTATTCCAGATGAGCTAGATTCTTCTTTTTTAATTTTAAATCTACCAAGTTCTCCTGTATGATGTACATGAGGTCCTCCACATATTTCTTTGCTAAAGTCTCCTATTGTATATACTTTTACTTTATCTCCATATTTGTTTTCTTGGCATGTTACTGGTAAATCTTTTTGTATTTCTTCATTTACCAAGTTTTCTACTTTTTCTATTTCTTCTTTTGTCATTTTTTGTGGATGTGTAAAGTCAAATCTTAATCTTTCTGTTGTAATATTTGAACCACTTTGTTTTACATGGTCTCCTAATACAATTTTTAGTGCTTTATGTAATAAATGTGTTGCTGTGTGATATGCTATTGTTTGTTCATTTTGTTCTGCTAATCCACCTTTAAATTTATGTTCTGCTCCTTGCCTTGATTTTTCTTGATGTTCTTTAAATAACTTTTCAAATTCTGTTTTATCTACTTCTAAACCATGTTCTTTTGCTAAATCTTCTGTAACCTCTGGTGGGAAACCATATGTGTCATATAATCTAAACATCATTTTACCAGATATTACTTTTTCGCCTTTTTCTTCTAATTCTTTTACTTCTTTTTTAAATTCTCTTTCTCCATGTGCTAATGTTTTTACAAACTTATCTTTTTCTTCTAATAATACGCCTTTTATTAAATCTTTATTTGTTTCTAAGTCTGGATACATTTCTTTTAAGTTTTCTATATTTATATCTATTAAGTTTGTTAATTCGTCCAAAGAAATTTGTAAATTATTTAGATGTCTTATCATTCTACGTATTAATCTTCTTAAAATATATCCTCTATCTATATTGCTTGGCCTACCACCATCACAAATAATCATCATACTTGCACGTAAATGCTCTGATATTATTCTTCTACTATGTATATTATCTACTTTTTGTAACTATTCTAGTTTATTCATTATATGTGTAAATAATTTTGTTTCAAATTGTGTT
>CALXAW010000061.1 GCA_944386375.1 uncultured Clostridia bacterium | reverse complement strand
TAAAAAGTTTTATAAATACTCCCATAGGAGCAAACAAAAAGACTAGAGTGGTGTCTCTAGTCTTTAACTATGTATCAGTCGAACATCTTAAGAATAAGATATATCAAAACCAATACAATTAGTTTTATAAAAACTCCCATGTGTTTTCACCTCCTTTAAGGAAGGCGGGAGCACTAACTATTATAATATAATTAATTTACATAATCAATAAAATTGCCAAAAAAACACAAAAAAGCGTTCGACAAAATTCGACAAATAAAAGAATTGTAAACTATTGTAATAAAAAAGATTATTTGCTATAATAAAAAAGAAAAATAAGAAAAAGGAGAATAAAAATGAATTATAAAGATTTAGCAGAATTGATTTTTCCAGAAAGTAAAGATATAGAATATTACGAAAATAAATATCCAAAGAGAGATTTGCCAGAGGGAGCTATAGTAACAAGAGTTGCACCAAGTCCAACAGGGTTTGTACATATAGGAGGGTTATACCAAGGTCTAGTTGCACAAAAGCTGGCAAAACAAACAGATGGGGTATTTTTTTTAAGAATAGAAGATACAGACCAAAAAAGAGAAGTAGAAAATGGGATAGAAGGAATAATAAAATCATTTAATGAGTTTGAAATATCTATAGACGAAGGAATGACAAGCAAAACAGAATGGAAGGGCGAATATGGACCATATAAACAATCTATGAGAAAAGAAATATATCAAGCATATGCCAAATATTTGTTAGAACAAGGTAAGGCATATCCATGTTTTTGCACACAAGAAGAATTAGACCAAATGAGAGAAAAACAAGAGGTCGCAAAAATTCGTCCAGGTTATTATGGAGTATGGGCAAAATGTAGAACAATAACAGTAGAAGAAGCATATAAAAAAATCCAAGAAGGAGAAAAATATGTAATACGATTTAAATCACAAGGTAGAGAAGATAAAAAAATCAAACACAAAGATGCAATAAAAGGAAATGTGGACTTTCCAGAAAACGACCAAGATATAGTAATAATAAAATCAGACGGATTACCAACATATCATTTTGCACATGTAATAGATGATCACTTAATGAGAACAACACATGTAATTCGTGGTGATGAATGGTTATCTTCAGTTCCATTGCATTTGCAATTATTTTATGAGCTAGGTTTTAAGGCACCTAAATATGCACATATAGCACCAATAATGAAAAATGACAATGGAAATAAAAGAAAATTAAGTAAAAGAAAAGACCCAGAAGCGGCAGTAAGTTATTATAAAGAACAAGGTATACCAGCAGATGCAGTAAAAGAATATCTGTTAAATATAGCAAATTCTAGTTTTGAAAATTGGAGAAGAGCTAACAAAGATAAAGATATAGAAGAATTTGATTTACAGTTAAACAAAATGAGTGTAAGTGGAGCGTTATTTGATATGATAAAATTATTAGATGTATCTAAAATTGTAATATCAAAATACACTGCAGAAAAAGTATATGAAGAGGCTGTAAAATGGGGAGCAGAATATGACCAAAAGCTTTTTAAAATGCTACAAAATAAAGAATATTCTTTAAAAGTTTTAGGAATAGAAAGAGGAAATAAAAAACCAAGAAAAGACATAGCAAAATGGTCAGATGTAAAAGAAAATATAGAATATATGTATGATGATGTATTTTTTGCAAATAAACAAAACTATGAATTTCAAGTAATAAATGATAAAAAAGATATAAATAAAATATTAGATTTATATATTAATAAATATTATAACGAAAATGATGACAAACAAATGTGGTTTGACAAAATAAAAGATTTAGCAGAAGAAATGGGATATGCAAGAGAAGTAAAAGAGTTTAAAGCAAATCCAGAAGCATACAAAGCACATGTTGGAGACGTAAGTACAGTTTTAAGAATAGCATTAACAGGTAGAGCCAATACCCCAGATATGTATGAGATTATGGCGGTTTTGGGAAAAGATAGTATAATTAAACGTTTTAGGAGTATAATCCAATAAATACAATTTTAGCATTGTCAAATTACATTTGCAAAAAAAGGAAGTTTAGTTATGGAATTTGAAGTTGGAAATATAGTAAAAACTAAAAAGCCACATCCTTGTGGAAGTAAAGAATGGGAAATAACAAGAGTTGGAATAGATTTTAAATTAAAATGCAAAAAATGTGGAAGCATAGTAACTTTAGAAAGAACAAAAGCACAAAAAGCAATTACGAAAAAGATAAAATAATGTAAATAAAGGGGAGTTTTTATGAGAAACAAAAGTAAAGTAATAATTATCGCAATAATAGTTTTAATAGTAATGATAATAGGAATATTAGCTGCTATGTTTTTTTTAACAGATATATTTAAAACAAATAGACAAAAATTTATAAAATATGGGTTACAAGTTACAGAGTTTGTAAATGGTGAGCAATTATTAAATTTAAGTACATATTTTGAAAAGCAAATGACTACACCATACGAAAGCAGCGGAACATATACTACTAAAGTACAAGATGAAAACAATTATATGATGCAAGAAAAAGAAAAAGAAGTTTTAAATAATGCAGTTATAAATTTTAAAGGGTATGCTGATTGGAATAATAATAAGCTAAAAGAAGAGTTAAGTTTAGACTATACAGAAGATGTCAAATTTCCTATAAATTTAATGTTAACACCAGATTTAATGGCAATGCAAACAGATTATGTTGGTTCAAAATATGTTGCTACTAAAAATACAGTTACAAATACAACAAATGAAACAGAAGAAATAACTCCAGAAGCGGAAGCTGTAGCCATAAGTCAATTTATTGATGTAGCAAAAACACATACAGCAGATTTTATTAAAGCATTGGATGAAATATTTCCAAATGAAAGATTTGAAGAAATAGAGCAAGAAAATATGACTGGATATAAAATAACATTAACAGAAGAAGATTTAAAAAATATGTTAATTAAATTTTTACAAATAACAAAAGAAGACCCAAACATGTTAAATGCACTAAATCAATTAATGCAATCTAATAGTGCCGATATAGTTGGGGCACCAGAAGAAGAGTTAACAGCACAAAAAATAGACGAATATATAGCAGAGCTTCAAAGTGATTCACAAGAAAATACTAGTATAAATGATTATGAAAATAGTGAAAGTTATTCATATAATAGTACATATAAACAATCAAATATGCCAGAAAGTATGGATGTAATTGTATATGTGCAAAATAGTAATTTAAGTAAAATTGCTATTTCGAATGAAGATGGAAATATAGAAATACAAAGAGATGCAAGAGGTTTAAATATAAAAACTGAAACATTAAATATTAAATTGCAAAGTCAAGCAGATGCAGATACAGCAAATATATCAATTGATTTTGATGTAAAGGGAGAAGAAGGATTTACAGTAAATTTAGCATTAGCAGCATCTTTTGTAGGTATGCAAAATAGCAATTCAGTAGAAGATTACCAAATTACATTAGCAATGTCTAATGAGCAAGGAAGTATACAATATAATCACAAATTAAATAGAAATGTAACATTTGTAGATAGTGTTCAAATAGAAGATTTAACAGAAGAAAATACATTAAACTTAGATCAAATGCAAGAAGAAGAAAGAAATAATTTTAATAATTTATTAAATCAAAGGTTTGCACAAGTATTTGCAGAACAAGCAAATCAATTAGGAATAGAGCAAGTGCCAGTACTTAATATGATACCACTAGTAGGAATGACTACATCAATTCTAACTACAGGAACTACTGGGAAAATAACAAATGAAACAGAATTAAATGATAGTACAATGGGAACAGAAGAAACAATGGGAAATAATACTGGAGAAGATTTATGGGAAGAAGCAAAAGTAGCATATGATAAAGTAAGCGATGAAGTTAAAACTAAACTTTTTCAAGTAGAAAATTATGACCCAACTCTTCCTGAAAATTTAGATACTTTAGTTAGAATAGCACAAGAAAATCTATCATCAGAATGGGAAGTTACACTAAATAATACATCAATAGAATTGAGATGTAATAATGAGTTATACATAATTAACATATCAAGTTCAGGAGCAATAACAATGCAAAGGGGATAATCAGAATAAAAGAGTGATATATATATATATTAGTATAGAAAAAATGATTTTCATATTTAAGTCACAATTTGCTAAAAAAAGTCATAATATACAATATAGTACTGTATTAGTATTATATTGGAGGTGACTATAATGGAACCACAATTTAAAGAATGTTATTGTGAAGAAAAAAAGGAAAAATGTTGTAAAAAGAAAAACTGTTTAGGAATAATAGCTACAATATTACTAACTTTATTTACACTATCAATAGGGTTGCTAGTAGGGGCAGCACTTTCGTCAACAATACTTGCACAATTGCCAGCATTTATTGTAGTAGCAGTTATTTTAGGTATACTTTTAGCACTAACAGCAATATATATGTTATGTAGAAAAAAAGAGAAAAAATACAAATGTTGTTAATGTTAGAGTATATTGCATATAAAGTAAAAGAGGTGTGCTAAAAATAGTACACCTCTTTTTTCCTATACTAGAAGTCGCCTTGCTCCAACAATTAAATATAATTTTCTATTACTTTCCATATGTCGTCAGTATATACTTTTCTTTCAGAAGAAAATGGCAAACAAATAGCATCTTTCATAGGATTTATTTCGCTTTGTAATTTTTGTACTGCATTTTCTACTTTAGTTTTAGCAATTTTATCAGCTTTATTTGCTAAAATAATAAATGGAAGTCCAGATCTAATTACATAATCATACATTAATTTGTCGTTTTCTGTAGGATTATGTCTAATATCTAATAAAAAAACTATAAGGCTAATTTCTTTTCTGTTTTTTAAGTAATTATCTGTAAAGTTGCCTACTTGAGCTTGTTCTTTTTTAGACATTTTACTATATCCATATCCAGGTAAATCTACAAAATAAAATATATTATCTATATTATAAAAATTAATTTGTCTAGTTTTGCCAGGCTCACTACTGGTTCTAGCTAATTTTTTTCTATTAATCATGGTATTAATAAAACTAGATTTACCAACATTAGATTTACCAACTAAAACTATTTCAGGCAAACCATTGGTAGGGTACTGCTTAGGACTAACAGCTGAAACTTCAAAATTTGAATTTTTAACAATCACAAAAACACCTCATTTCATTTTATAATAAACAATTCCGCAATATGCTTGCGGAATTGTTCCCTAGTGTATAAAAGTTGCTATGCTCCAATGTTACATACTATTTTTTTACTTTTTCTATTTTCTCTAGTCCACCCATATATGGTCTTAATACTTCTGGAATAATTACACTTCCATCTGGTTGATAATTGTTTTCAACAACTGCAATTAACATACGTGGTGGTGCAACAACAGTATTGTTTAAAGTATGTGCATAATAATTTTCTTTTTCACCTTTTATTCTAATACCAAGTCTTCTAGATTGTGCATCTGTTAAGTTAGAGCAGCTACCAACTTCAAAATATTTCTTTTGTCTTGGAGACCATGCTTCAACATCAACACTTTTAGATTTTAAATCTGCTAAATCTCCACTACAACATTCTAAAGTACGAACTGGAATACCCATACTTCTAAATAATTCAACTGTATATGACCACATTTTATCATACCATTCGTAACTGTCTTCTGGCTCACATACAACAATCATTTCTTGCTTTTCAAATTGATGTATTCTATAAACACCACGTTCTTCTATACCATGTGAACCTTTTTCTTTTCTAAAACATGGAGAATAAGAAGTCATAGTATAAGGTAAATCTTCTTTTTTTAGTATTTGGTCTTTAAATTTACCAATCATAGAATGTTCAGAAGTTCCAATTAAATATAAATCTTCTCCTTCTATTTTATACATCATTGCATCCATTTCTTCAAAACTCATAACACCTGTTACAACATCAGATCTAATCATAAAAGGTGGGATACAATAAGTAAATCCTTTATTTATCATAAAATCTCTAGCATATGTTAAAATAGCAGAATGTAATCTTGCTAAATCTCCAACTAGGTAGTAAAAACCTTGTCCAGAAGTACGTCTAGCGCTATCTAAGTCTAAGCCACCAATACCTTCCATTATTTCTGTATGATGTGGTATTTCATAGTCTGGAACATATGGGTCACCAAATCTTTCTACTTCTACATTTTCGCTGTCATCTTTTCCAAGAGGAACAGAATCATGCATAATATTAGGAATTTTCATCATTCTAATTTTTATTTCGTCTGCATATTCATTTTCTAGTTTTTCATTAGCTTCAAGTTTTTTATTTAATTCTTCAACTTGTTTTTTTACATTTTCTGCTTCATCTTTTTTACCATCTCTCATTAAGCTACCAACTTCGTTACTTAATGTTTTTCTTTCTGCTCTTAAATTATCTCCATCTAATTTAGCTTGTCTGTATTTAACATCTAAATCAAGAACTTCGTCAACTAAAACTAGTTTATGGTCTTGATATTTTTTTCTCATATTTTCTTTTACCACTTCTGGGTTTTCTCTTAAAAATTTAATATCTATCATAATAAATCTCCTCCAATAAAATTATATTATTCAACAGTATAATCTTTGTGTAAATTTTCTACTAGTTCAAATCTAATAGCTTGTCCTGTAATATTGTCTTCTCGACCTTCAGGCAATTCTTCTAAAAATTCATACTCTGGTCTAACCCAACTGCAGGAGTGCTCTCCTGAATATAAAGGTTTGTAAACAACCATTCTCTGACATGTTCTAGAATCTAAGGCAATATCTTCTACCAAATAATAATTACCTTTAAAGTGTCTATACACTTTTCCGACTTCAACAGATTCCATACTACAAATTCCTTTCAATAAATTAATATCTCTATTATACAGTAAATTTTGGTAAAATTCAATACAAAACTGAACATTTTCTTGCTTTTTTCCAATTTTTGAAGTATAATTGCATAAGTAGAACAAGGAGGAATGTTAATGAAAGCAATAGAAATAAGAAATAAATACTTAAATTATTTTAAAAATCATGGTCATAAAGTAATACCATCAGCACCACTAATTCCAGAAAACGATCCATCAGTACTATTTACAACAGCAGGAATGCAACCATTAGTACCATATTTATTAGGAGAACCACATCCAGAAGGAACACGTTTGGTTGATTTTCAAAAATGTTTAAGAACTGTAGATATAGAAGAAGTAGGAGATAATAGACATTTAACATATTTCGAAATGTTAGGAAATTGGTCATTAGGAGACTATTTTAAAGAAGAATCAATTAAAATGAGTTACGAATTTTTAACAAAAGAACTAAATATTCCAGCAGAAAAAATATCTGTAACTTGTTTTAAAGGTGACGAAGATGCACCAAGAGATGAAGTATCTGCAAAATGTTGGGAACAAGTAGGAATACCAAAAGAAAGAATATACTTTTTTGGCAAAGAAGATAACTGGTGGATAGCAGGGGACGAAGGACCTTGCGGACCAGATACAGAAATGTTTTATGATACAGGAAAACCAGCATGTTCAGATAAATGTGATCCATCTTGTGGTTGTGGTAAATATGTAGAAATATGGAATAATGTATTTATGGAATATTTAAAACATAAAGATGGAACATATACAAAATTATCTCAGCAAAATGTAGATACAGGACTAGGCCTAGAGCGTATGGCAATGTTATTACAAGGAAAAGAAACACCATTTGATACAGAATTATTTGCACCTATAATGAATAAACTAGAAGAGTTACAAAAAGTAGATAATATACATAGTAGAAGAATAATATCAGAGCATTTACGTGCAAGTATGATGATTATTTG
>CALXAW010000060.1 GCA_944386375.1 uncultured Clostridia bacterium | reverse complement strand
GCTACGCTCCAACATTGCACACAATTTTACTTGCGTAAAATTGGCGCTTGAACAAATTTACGGAAAGCCAACGAAAACGTTTTAAATGTCGTTAATAAAATGGCTTTCCGATTTGTTCTAGTATAGGAAAAATCGAGTTTTTCCTATACTAGAAGTCGCTTTGCTCCACCGTTGCACACAATTTTACTTGCGTAAAATTGGCGCTTGAACAAATTTACGGAAAGCCAACGAAAACGTTTTAAATGTCGTTAATAAAATGGCTTTCCGATTTGTTCTAAAATTATTTAAAACTATTTAGAAGATTTTTTTCGTTCCAAAGTACAAAGTAAGGCACTTGCCATAATTAATGTTAAAACAGAAAGAGCTAAATAATTTTCTACACCTGTTTTTGGAGTTTCGTCTTTTTCCTCAGTAGTTACTTCTGGAGTAGGTTCAGGTACTGGTGTAGGTTCTGGTTCAGGCTCAGGAGCTTGAACAGTAGATATTTTAGCATAAATAGTTGTATCTGTATCTATAGTTTTAGTAAAATCAAAAGTAGCATTAAAAGTAGAATCAGCATAAAAGCCGTCTATAGTTTGACTTTCAGCTAATTTAATGTGTGTTTTTAAAGTATCTGCTGTAATTTGCTCACCTTTATTTACAGTTATTTTATTTGTAACATCATTTGCAACAAGTGTTATAACAACTTTTTGAGCATCTGTATTTCCGTTTATTTTGTCAGGTACTGTAGATTCAAAAATAACATTTTCAGCAGCATCTGTAACAACTACCTTATTACCAGCAATAAATATTTTATTTGTAGTATCAGCACTATTAGTTACAGTAAAATCTGTTAAATGACCATTTTCTGCAATATAAACAACATTTTCTGCAACATCAGAAGTTAAAGTACCAGACATAACTAATGTAGGGTTATTAGTTGCAGAAGCACCTTTGTCTATTTCTATACCATTATTAGAACCAGTACCATTAGTACCTAAATGTAAACTTTTAACTTCAACTTTACCACCATTTGCAAGAACACCACCATACTTAAATCCTGTAATATATACATTATCAAGTATTACAGTTGCTCCATCATAAGATTGAACACCATATTTTGGACCATTTTTTAAATTAATATTTTTTAAAGTAAGTTTAGCATCAGAAAACTGTGCAGTAAACATAGTTTGATTTCCAGAAGTAGAAGTCCAATCATTAGAACCAACAACATTATGACCGTTACCATCAATAGTTAATTCTTTTGCAATAACTATAGGTTTAGTAACAGTTATATCATTTTCCAATGTGATTGTAGTACCAGGGTCAGCACTATTTATAACAGAATTTAAAGATTCTTCATCATGAGCTGTATTATCTGCAGCATTACTAAAATTAGGTATTGTAAAAGCAATAAAAGCAGTAACAGCTAAAAACAACATAAGTTTAATAGACTTTTTCATATTTTTCATCCTTTCTTTTGGCATAAATTAGTCAAAAAATGATAGAATATTACATTTTTAACTTTAAATCGCCACTAAAAATATTTTGTACCAATTTAAAATTAATTATTAATAAAATTAATAAAAAAAAAATTCCAAATTAGAATAAAAAAGGAATATTAAAATCAAATAAAAAAGTTCTATTATTATAAATTACAAATAAAATGAATATAGGAGGATGATTATATGGAAAAAAATGAAAATAATAATATTTTTAATATTTTAAAAGGAGTTGGAATATCTATAATTTTTACATTAATATTATTACTAATATTTTCTGCAATACTTACATACACGAATTTAAGTGAACAAACAATACAACCAATAATAATAGTATTAACAGCAATAAGTATATTATTAGGAAGCTCAATAGGGAATTTTAAAATCAAAAAAAATGGCATATTAAATGGTGCTATTATAAGTGTACTTTATTTTGTAATACTATATTTAATTTCTAGTTTAATAACAATGAATTTTTCAATAAACAGTCAAATGTTAATAATTATTGCAGTAGGAATAATATTTGGTATATTTGGAGGAATAATAGGAGTTAATAAAAAGTAAAAATCTACAAAAAACAGTTGATATTTTTAAAAAATTGGGATAAAATCTATAAAGACAATAATTAAGGAGGAAAAACAGTGGTAACATTTGAAGATGTAAAAAAGAACGAAGAAGTACAAGCATTAATACAAGGTGCTCAAAAGCAACTAGACGAATTAGGATATACCGAGCATTCACATAGACATATAGAAATAGTTTCGAGACGAGCAGGAGATATACTAGAAAAGTTAGGATATGATAAACACACAGTTGAACTTGCAAAAATTGCAGGATATTTACATGACATAGGAAACTGTGTAAATAGAGTAGACCATGCACATAGTGGAGCAATAATGGCATACAACATATTAAAAGAAATGGGAATGCCAGTAGAAGACAGAGCACAAATAATGATGGCGATAGGAAATCACGACGAAGCAACAGGAACAGCAATAAGTAATATATCAGCAGCATTAATATTAGCAGATAAATCAGATGTGCATAGAAAAAGAGTATCAAAAACAAATATGTCTGTATTTGATATACACGACAGAGTAAACTATGCAGTAACAGATGCAGATTTAAAATTAGATGTAGATAATAAAAAAATAACTTTTAATTTAACAATAGACACAAAAATATGTCCAGTACTAGACTATTTCGAAATTTTTATGGATAGAACAATGATGAGTAAATATGCAGCAAAATATTTAAAAATATGGTTTGAATTAATAATAAATGGTACAAAATTATTATAAATGGAGGAGTAAAAAGTGAAAAAATTACAATTAGTAACAAAAATTTTAGCGGTAGTATTAATAAGTGCAATAGCCTTTGTAGGAGTATATGTACAAGAACAAAACAGAATGGAAAACAAAGTAAAAGACTATCAACTAGGAATGAATGTAGAAGGAGCAAGAGTTATAACATTAACAGTAAATGAAGGAACAGAAGAAATAATAAAAGATCCAGACGGAAATATAGTAACAGAAGAAGAAAAACAAGAAGGTGTAGACTATACAACAGAAGAAGTTCCAATAAATGAAGAAGAAGCATTAACAACAGACAATTATAAAAAGACAAAACAAATAATAGAAGAAAGACTAAAAAGGCTTGGTGTAAATGACTATATAATAAAACAAGATGAACCAACAGGAAAAATAATTATAGAAATACCAGAAGATAGTCAAGCAGACCATATAGTAAGTAATATAAGTCAAGTAGGAAAATTTGAAATAGTAGATTCAAAAACAAAAGAAGTATTAATGGACAATAGTGACATAAAACTTTCAAATGTTTTATATAATCAAACACAAGATGGAACAACTGTATATTTAAATATAGAATTTAATGATGCAGGAACAGAAAAATTAAAAAATATAAGTACTGAATATGCAACAAAAGAAGAAACAAATACAACAACAAACGAAACACAAGCAGAAGAAGCAACAAATGAAACAACAGATGAAACAACAGAAGAAACATCTGAAGAAAATACAGAAGAAGAGCAAAAAGAAGTTGCACTTCAGATTGATGGAACACAAATGGTAACAACAAGTTTTGACGATGTAATGGAAAATGGAAGTATACAGCTTTCTATGGGACAAGCAACAACAGATAGAGACAAATTAAATGACGAAATAAAAAATGCATCAACAGTATCAACAGTATTAGATACAGGAAACTTACCAGTAGAATATCAAGTATATGGAAATGAATATATAGAATCAGACATAACAACAAGTATGCTTATAAAACTAGCAATGGCTGGAGGACTAGTACTATTATTAGGATTTATAGTACTAACCATAAAATATAAAAAATTAGGATTTTTAGCAAGTATTTCATTTATAGGAATGGCAGCATTATATGTATTACTTATTAGATACACAAATGTAATAATAACATTAGAAGGAATTGTGGCAATAGCTTTAATAGCAATACTAAATTATATATTTAACTATAAATTATTAGCAGAAATAAAAAAAGCAGAACAAGACGAGTTTGAAAACTCAGTAAAAGAATCATTTAAAAAATTCTTTATAAAAATAATTCCTATATGTATACTAAGTATAGTATTTTGCTTTGTAAGCTGGACACCAATAAGTAGTTTCGGAATGGCAATGTTTTGGGGTATAGCTTTAATGATATTATATAATGCAATAATAACAAAAAATTTTTTGAAATCATAATATTAGGAGGTAAATATAAATGAAACAACAAACAACAAAAAGCAAAATAATATATGCAATTATAATATTAGTAATAATATTAGGAGCAGTAGCAGTATATTTAAAAGGATTTAATTTTGAACTACAATATCAACAAAATAAAATGATGGAAATATATATAGGAAAAGAATTTAACATAGCAGATGTACGACAAATAACAAACGAAGTATTTGGAGAAGAGCAAGTACTACTACAAACAGTAGAAATGTTTAAAGACAGAGTAGCAATAACAGCAGCTGACATTACAGAAGAGCAAAAAGCAAGTATAGTAGAAAAAATGAACGAAAAATACGGCTTAGAGCTAGAAGCAGACAGTGTAACAATAGAAAATATACCACATACACGTTTACGTGACATATTAAAACCATATGTATTACCATTAATAATAGCAACAGTAGTAACTCTTATATATATAGCAATACGTTATTATAAATTAGGAGTAATAAAAACAATATTTAAAACTGGAATAATAGCAGTATTAGCACAACTATTTATATTTTCATTAATGGCAATAACAGGTTTTCCAATAGGAAGATTCACAATACCAATAATGTTATTTGTATATGTATTATCAATGCTATATGCAACAACAAAATTAGAAAAAGACCTAGAAAGCAAACAAGCACAAACAGAAGAAACACAAGAAGTATAAAATTTGCACACTATGTTCTAGTATAGGAAAAACCAAGTTTTCCTATACTAGAAGTCGTTTTGCTAATAAGTTACACATACTTAAAACAATTTATTTATGACAAATGTATAAGCAGAATAGAATATCCAAAAAAAAGAAGTGAAACCCCACTTCTTTTTTTATACAATAGGAAAGTGATACATTCCTATTGTATAAAAGTTGCTCCACTCCAATGTTGCACTTTAGTTTACTTGCGTAAAATTGGCGCGCGAACAAATACGCAATGTGTAACTATACTAAAATGTTAAAAAAATTTAATCACATCGCTTTTGTTCGACAACTAAAAACATAAAAATTTACATATTGCGTAATTTTATTTTTTATGATAGTATACAAAAGAGGAAAAATAAAAGGAGGGATGTTAATGAGAAAAGTAAAAGTTGCAATAATAATGATATTAATAATATTATTATGTATTATTTTAGCATTGTTTTTTACTAGAGAGACATCAGAATTAAAAACAATAAAATCAGAAAAAGATTTACTAAGAATTTACGAAAACGACACACCAATACTAGAAAAAATAGCAGGATATGCATTTGGAACTCCATACATGTTTGTAGAATTATTTTTGGGCATAGGTCAAACTTCTATATCAGGAGCATCTATTCAGAGTTCAGACATGTTAACAGATTCAAGTTTGAGTCCAGCTGAAACTTCGCCAGGAAATGTTTCGACTACATCTAGTTCAGAAGCAGAAACATCTTCGACAAAAGACTTTTCAACAACAAACATTCAAGTAGAAAATGTAGACGAAGCAGATATAACAAAAACAGATGGAGATTATATTTACTCTATTTCAGAAGATAGTGTTATAATAACTAATGTAATTGACCCCAATAATATACAAATTGCGTCAAAAATAACATTCCAAGATGGTAGCATGCCAGAAGACCTAATATTATATAATAACAAACTAATAGTAATAGCAGAAGACGGATGGGGAAAGTTAAAAAGTCAATACAATTATAACAGTAATACTAATGTGAAAATATATAATATAGAAAATAAAGAAGCCCCTGAATTGTTAAAAAACTATGAATTACATCAACCATATTATACATCAAGATGTATAGATAATCAGTTATATGTAATAGCATCTGGAGTATTAAGAGAAGAAGAAGAAGATAAAATAGACATATATTATCAAGAAGATGGGCTAAGAAAAGCAATAGAATTTGATAATATGAAATATTTAGAAGATGTAAAAACCAGACAACAAACTTTATTTTCTGTAGTGGACTTAAATAATGTAGAAGACGATATTAGTGTAGATTCATACTTAATAGATATATCTAATGCATATGTATCAGAAAAAGCTGTATATTTATTAGATGAAAAATATGGTTCAAATTCAGAAATGCCAATAAGTGCACTATTTGGTCTAAAGGGAATATTTGGAGCAATTGATTATGAAGGAGAAAATGAAATAAAAGGAACCACAACAGAAATATACAAATTTAATATTGAGCATAATGGTGAATTAAGATATGGGAATAAAACAAGAGTAAAAGGAAGAACAATAAACCAATACTCATTAGACGAATATAATGGTCACTTACGTGTAGCATTATATGACAATGATGGTGCGAGAGTAGTTATACTAGACGAAAATTTAGGGCCAATAGGAGAGTCACAAGATGTTGCAAAAGGAGAAACTATGTATTCTTCAAGGTTTATGGGAGAAAAAGCATATTTAGTAACATACAAAACAATGGATCCACTATTTGTTATAGACTTAAGTAACGAAGCCCAACCTAGAGTATTAGGAGAATTAAAAATACCAGGATATAGTACATATTTGCATCCTTATGACGACGAACACATAATAGGGATAGGAATAGAAACACAAGAAGTTGTCAATAGAGATTCTAGTACAGGAAGAATACGTTCTACATCCTCAAAAATAATAGGAATGAAAATGGCATTATTTGATGTATCTGATGTAAATAATCCTATAGAAATAGGAAACACAATTATAGGAGATAAAAGAACAACATCAGCAATATTAACAAATCCAAAAGCACTGTTATTTTCAAAAGAAAAGTCATTAATAGCAATACCAGTAAACAATTATACAGAAGATTTTGAAGTAGACAGTCCAAGCGGTGACTCTTACTCTTCAGCAATTAAAGCATATACAAGTTATGATAAAGAATATGTAGGAGAAGGCTATTTAGTATACAACATAGATATAGAAAATGGATTTAATTTAAAAGGAACAATAACACACGAAGAATCCACAACCAAAAATTCATATTATTATAGAACTACTAGATATAACTCAAAACTTCTAAGAGGATTATACATAGAAGATAATTTATATACAGTATCAGAGAAAATGATAAAAGTGAACAATCTAGACACTTTAGAATTAATAAATGAATTAAAAATAGAAGAATATGAAAACAATAATAACCAAAACAATAATAATAACAAAACATATTTAAAAGTAGATTAAAAGGGGGTTTTTAAAATGGGAGAAAATCAAGAAAATACATCAGTAATGCATATAGCATCATTAGTATTAGGGATAATATCAATAGTATCAGCAGTTTTTTGGTACTTATCTATACCAACAGGAATATTAGCGATAGTATTAGGAATAAAATCAGCTAAGAGAACAGGAAGTAAAATAGCAAAAGCAGGAATGATAACAGGAATAGTAGGATTATCACTAGTTTTGTTGTTATATATAGGAATGTTAGGACTAATATTTTTAAGCAACATATATTAAGAAGTGTATGTTTAACTTAAAGCTAAAAGGAAAAAAATATTAAAAAAATTTAATAAATGTATTGACAAGACGTAAAAAATCTAGTATACTAAGTCTTGTCAATACGAAATGGTCGCTTAGCTCAGCTGGGAGAGCATCTGCCTTACAAGCAGGGGGTCACAGG
>CALXAW010000059.1 GCA_944386375.1 uncultured Clostridia bacterium | reverse complement strand
TACTAAATGCTACAGAACCACTACTGTATTTTTGGTCATAATTTGCAATTGCTATAGATAGATTTTTTTCTATTGTATACCTTATAACTGCTGTTCTATGTACTGAAAAATTTGATTCCTTTTCTTCTGCATCTCCATTGCTATTATCAAATATCTTATCAGTTCCATTAAACCCATTTGCGTCAATATTTTCATTATTCTCATCTACAGCGTTATCAAATGTTAAATCACCCAATACATTTCTTACTTCTTCTGTAAATTCAGCTGCATTTCTATAATATTCATAAGCTGAATCATTATCCTCTATTATCCCTTTGTAATAGTCTAATTGTGTTTTTGATGGCGAATAATTTTTTTCTCCATTTTGTATATAAAATACTTGTCCATTATCATCCAAATAATATTTAGTGCCATTTATCTTAGCATACTTATATGTTTTCAAACTTTTAAGTTCAGAATCATATATTTGTTCTGTTAGTGCTCCTTCACTTCTTTCTATTGGTATTCCATCATATGTAATATTCCCGCTACCATCTAATAAAACTTTATCTAAAAAATAGCCTGATTTATTCCAATAATCGTTTGGACCTGAACCTACATAACCTTGTATTGTAATATAATTATCTAGCGAATATGTTATAACAACATCTACTCCTCCTGGTCTTGTATATCTACAGCTATAATATACATATGGTTTTAATCCATCTAAAGTCTCTCCATCTGTATATGAAGCATTAGGGTTTGCATCTGCTGAATATATACCTGATATGTCATTTTCGTATGGTGAATATATATAATATCCATCATACATTGTAAATACAATTGCTGGTACAAATGTATTTATTGTTCTTGAACTTTCTCCACTCATATTAAATTGATTACCTATTGATGTTAAAAAAGTGTTTGCAGATGCCTCTATATCTCTTATTTTTGAATTTGTTATATCTGTTGAGCTATCATTTATAGAATTTAATTGATATGCAACTACTGCATCATATGTAGCACTTATTAAACTAGAATTATATGATGTTTGTAAATTTACTGTTGTAATTAATGCTTGTGTATATTCAGATAAAAGAATAGAAATTGGTAATATTATTATTACAAAAATTATTGCTAAACTCTGAATTTTCATTCTTTTGTTCACCTCATTTGTGCATATTAAAATTAATAGCTTGTAACAATATATTACAAGCTACTTATTTTTGTGTTTTTTAATTTGAACCAGTGCCATTTACTGTTACAATACCTGCATGTTGTGCAGCAATTTGATATGTATCATTTCCTGTTACTTTATAAAATGCATTTTTTAATTGTTGAGATATTGTTGTATTTGTATTTTTTACTTTAGCAGAAAATATATCCCCTTCTTTTAATCTGTAAACTGCATTTTGAGTTGCTGTTGAATTAGCATTTAATGTATCTAGTATTTGTGTAGTATATAATGTGTAGTATACATTTTCTCCTATTTTAGTTGTTTCTGTTTGTGTTGATTTTTTACCTGGGTTTTCGTCTAATACTTGTATTTCCATTTCTACATCATATGTATTACCTGTAGCAGCTATTTCTTGATAAAAACTATCATATTTTTCTAATGATAACACACCTGTAGTACGTACATTGTCTACAAATTCTGTTGTTGCTGTTTGTACAGTTAATTGAGACACATCATCTGTTCTGTCTGACATTGCCATAAGTGGAAATATAAACATTAATATTGCCGCTAAAAATATTGCAATAATTGTTATAGTTGTATCACTCATATTATTACCTCCATTATATTTATTGTTGGGTATATGTTATTACTCTTACTTCTGTTTTATTTATGTCATCTACACTGTCTCCTATATCTTGTAAATCATCTTCATAATATATACCTAATGTTTCTTCAAACTGTTTCCCTTTAATTATATCATAAAGTCCGTTCATTTGCAACTTTTAACCTTATTCTATTATCAAATTTTGAATCTAAGTTGCCTTGGATTAATTGATTTACAAATTCAACAGCTTCTTCTGGTGTCCCTAGGGTCATTTGTCTTAAATTAATTTGGTTTGTTGGTATCCAGGCAGCATCTTGTTTTACTTCTATAAACTCTCTTTCTCCATTTTTATCAAAAAATCTTATAATATAGTTTTCTTCATATGCTCTATATAATGCAGGTATAATAGTTTCTTCTCCTACAATTCTTGCTGTATTGCCTCCTTGGTAATCTACATATGTGTATAATGTTTCTTGATCTTTACTTTCTACAATATAATTTGATACTTCTGTTACTTGGGTAAATGCACCAATGCTTATACTGAGTGCTAAAGTAAATGCCAATACTGCAAAACCCATATACAATGCATCTGTTACATTTTCCATGGTGCATTACACCTCCTAAAAAAGTTATGGATTAGCTGTTTTTTCTTTAATTGTAATACTTGTAATCAATCCTGTTGTAGGATCTTCATTCAATTCAACATCATATGCTTTACCTGTTTTTGCTTTTTCATCTGTTGATTTTATAGTTCCGCTTTGGTCTAATTCTACTTGCCTTCCATCAGTTCCTTCTGAACGATTATTAGTTGCAATTGTATTTAATAATGCATTCACTTTTGACCCCATTACATTATCTCCGTCATATGATTCAAATTTTGCATTAAATGTTGTAATTTCTTGCTCTGACATATCTGCATTATTTATAGATTCTTGTCCTATTCCCAGAACATATACTCCTAATGATATAAGTACTATCGCTATTAATATAGCTGCTGCAATTATCAATGCTTTTGTTGCATTCTCCATAATAAATTCCTCCTTAGATTATTTTTAAATTTATTTATATAAACTAGATAAGTTTTCTTATCTAAAGTTAATATCTGTTTTATGTTGTTATTTGTTCAAATAACATATATTTTATTTTACCTGTTTCGCTATGATATTCTATGCTTGTACATTTAAATTGTATTATATTATAATTTTCTACGAATTTGTCTATTCCATTATTATAAAATGTCTCCATATTATATGTTGTGTCATTATCTAATATATGTATATCTATTTTTATTGAATTTGTGTTATTTTCTATATATGCTCCTTTATTGTCTTTTTCTATATAATTTGTTTCGTTACTATTTATTGCTTTATTTATTACTGTTGCTAAGTCTGCTCCATATATTTCTTTTTGATAATATTCTTCGTATACTGCATTTTCTTGCTTTATAGTTTTTATATTATCATTATATGTAAAATATCCATATATTAAAGCTAATATTACTATAACTATAGTAATAAATATTATTATAAACTTCTTCATAAGCATCCTCTTTAATTTACTGTTGTTTAATATCTGTATATTCTTGGTCACTTTCTTCAAATACAACTTTGTATACCCTTTGAGTAGGTTCACTTATAAGTACTTGTGTACATTCATATTGTTTTGCTTTTGTCTCAGGGAAACCTGTATTAGGATTTGTTATAGTATTTACTTGACTATTCATTGAATTAGTATCATTTGCAAAATTATCTGATTCCAATTCAAAATTATAAACTACATTAGACCTTAATCCATGTACTTCTACACTTATATATAATGTATTTGCATCTTCGCTTGTACCTGTATTTCTATCTTCAAATTTCAAATCATAATTCTCATTATTTTGTTTTGCTAAATTTGCTACTGTTATTATATCATGTATTGTCAAGTCTTTTCTACCTAAATATTTGGTAAATTGTCCATTAAATTCTGATATTTGTTTTTGCCTTGTTTCTTCATTTACTTGTGCAGAAAATGAGCTAAATGTTGCTGCAAGATATAGCCCAAGTGATAACACTACCATTGATATTAATATTGTTGCTGCCATTATTAGGGCTTTTGTTGCATTTTCCAATTATCTCACCTCTTTTATTTTTGTCTATACTCTAATAATATAAGTCTTCCTGTATTATCGTCGTAACTTCTATTTACACATTCAAAATCAGCTCTTTTGAATTCAGTATATTGTCCATATTCTATAACTTCTTTTTCAGTAGGTAAATTCTGCACATCCTTACCTAATACTTCTTTTGTAGTTTTTAAGTTTTTATCACGATTTGCATCTCCACTACCATAGTAATGTAACATATTAGTTCTATTTGAAACCAATTTAGATAATACCCCAGAACCATATTCTTTTTCTAAAAGATTCATTCTTCTTATTATGTCTTCTAATTCAGTTTCAGTTCTTGAATGTTCTGAATTATATATTGATGTTGAAAATAATTGACCTGTTTCCCCATCATTAGTCGGTTTAGGCTCAGTTATTTCATCGTCAGTTATTTCGAAGCTAATACTCATTTTAGTCCAATTTTTATCATTATTTTCAAACCCCAAATTAGAATCTACAGCATTTTGTCTGTTGTAATTTATTATTTTATTTATTAAACTTACTAATTCAAAACCTGTTACATCATCTCTATCATATGCCGAAAATTCTATATTAAATTCTGCTTGTTGTTTTACTTCTTGTTCGTCTTGTTTTGAATTATAATATGTTGTTATTTGGTTATATGTATATAATACCATAGAGACTACTACTACTGCAAATAACATACCTGCTCCTATTAGCAAGGCTTTTGTTGCATTTTCCATATGTTTTCTCCTTTTTAATTAAGCTTGTAGGTTTGACATAGTATCTGACATTGACATCATTCCTATGAAAACAAGTGGTACTATTAAGTATCCTATAAATAGACATACCATTGGTGCAAAACCTATTGCCTTTCCTATCATTCCTTTTCTGCTTATTAATCTGTTGTTTGATTCTTTTCTCTTTTCTTGGTAATATTCTCTTTCTGAGTCTAGTTCGTCAAATGCGTCTTTTATAGGTATTTTTTCTACTGCTGCTTGTAAACTTTCTATTATACGTATAAATGGTAAGTAAGAAACATCTTCTTTTAGTTCTTCTAATGCTTCCCATGCTCCAGCCTCGTAGTTGTTAACACATTTGCTTATTGGCTCGCGGAATATATTTGAGTATCTTTCTAGCCATTCTAGTATTATTTCTACATTAACCCTTTCTATACGCATAAGCATTAGTATAATTGTTTGGAATTGTAGTACTTCGTCTTCCATTTCTAGTTGCCTCATCTTCATTTGGAACATTAACATCCAAATTGGTGCCATATATCCTACTATTGCAAATACAAATGCTAATAGTAATTCAAACCATTGTAAGTATTCGCTATTTATTACTTGTAATTTACTATATACTCTTTCTGCTGCCGTTTGCAATTCTTCGTCTGATACTTCTTCATAATATGGTGAATATTGCATTGTTGTTTTTATTTGCTCTACTGTTACATCTGTGTTTCCTTTAAATCTATTTATAAATTCATTATCTATTTTGGTTAGTTCTTCTGCTTCTCTTTGATCCTTTTCGGACATGCCCCCTATTAAGTCATAGTCTGTTGTCGGCTCTGTATATATATAGTCTATGGCTACTTGGTGCAAGTAGAAAAATATTATCATTGATGCTATAAATGTAGCTATTGCAATTACTATTCTATTTACATATAGCCATTCCATTTTTAGCTTTGATGCAGAATCTTTTAATAAGTTTTGTACTTTTCTATAATCTTTTGTGCCTTTTTTTGGTATAAATAAGTCTACTACTTTTTTTCCCATTGGATTTTTGTATACTTTTGCTTGCCATGGGTTTTCTCTATTTTTTGTATCTATTTGTGTTGAGCCATTGTCTTTTAGTTTTCTTGTTAGTATGTATGATAAAAATGTTATTATTAATAATATTATTTGTACTATCATACCTGTTTTACCTTCGTAAAAACTTTGGGTAAAACTAAAGCTTGATACTGCCCAACTTTTTATCGGTTCTAGTAATAATATTGGTACTATTGATATTACAGATAAACTTTGAAATACATAGTTTAATTTGTCTCTTTTTAATATTTCTAGTTGCATTTCTTCTGTTATGTTATTAACATTTTTTAAGTATAGTGATGCTCCATTTACTTTTCTGTCTCCAAATTCTTTTGTTAGGTATGACACACCTGCAAATTCTTTTAAAAAGCTGTTTGGAGCCACGTCATAGTATTTTTCTAGCTCTGTTTCTGGGTCATTTGATATTAGTACTTCATATATTTTTTCTCCTTGGCGTGATACGTTTTTTTCGTCATCTTGTGATACTTGGTATATTGCTTCTTCTACCATGTTGTATTCATGATATGCGTGACGTATTTCTGAGAAAAAGTCTATTTGTTCTAATAATAGTTTATTGTCTAGCTTGTCCACCATTCCATCTACCAATGTGTCAATCATAAATAGCTCAAATAATAGTAGTATAAACATTAAAAATGGATTAGCATGTGTTATCCATATTGTTCCTAACGCTACTGGAATTATTAAACCTAGTGTTTTTGTTAATACTTTTGCTGCATCTCTTCTTGTTACATATTCGTCATCTATATTTATTATTTCTAGTCTTCTTCTAAGTTTTAGTATGTATCTTTTTAATAGTGGTATTTTTATATATGTTAAGTATAATTTTTGGTATAGTATTTCTAGTGAAAAATTACTTGTTTTAGTACCTTCTTGTAGTGCTTTTATTTTTTTGTATTCTGATTTTCCCATTTTTTGCTTTAATATTAAAAATATAATAACTACTAATACAAGTAATCCTATAGAGCCTACTAATAGATACGGTATTATCTGCTGAAGCAACACTTGCACCTCCTTTTTTGTTGTAGTGGATTATCTTTTGAATTTTATTCTGTTACCATTTTTGGTTTTCTTCCTCTTTTTTTATGTTCTTCTTCGTGTTCTACACTTGTTGTTTTTTGGCTTCCCCAATGTCTTTCTACAAATTTGTCAAATTCTACTACATCTGATTCGTCCATGTTGTTTCTCATTTCTTTTATGTTTTCGTCTGATATTTTATTTGTTATTACAAATTCGCCATCTATACATTCCATTATATTTCTATATATGTATAATTGCTTGTCTGTTGATTTTGTAAAGAAATGTGTTGCATTGTCAAAAAATTTGTCAAATTTTCCTTCTAGTGTTTTTTCTTTTCTATGATCAAATGTATACTCGTTTTTGTTTTCTACTGGTATACATTCTGTTACTCTTTCTATATATCTTCTTCCTCTAAAGTCTTTTACTAGGTGTACATTAAAGTTAAGTACTTGTACAACTTGCTCTTCTGCTGTTTTTTCGTCTGTAAATACACCTGTTCTAAGCATTGAGTTTCTTAGTGCCATTACTAAGTTTGGAAATGTTTTTGCGTGGTGTGTAAATAATGTAAATTTAGATGCAACTTGTGCTGCTTGTATCATCCAAGATGCAACAGGGTCAGTTGCAACCTCTCCAATGATGTTAACAGAACCGTCAGTTTTCTTTTGAACGTCTAATCCTTCTTGTCCTGAAATTGTATCTGTTTCTCTAAATGTTAAAATGTTTCTTGTTGGGTATATTTTTCTTAAATGCAAC
Source organism: uncultured Clostridia bacterium (assembly GCA_944386375.1). Taxonomy (GTDB): domain Bacteria; phylum Bacillota; class Clostridia; order TANB77; family CAG-508; genus CAG-269. The sequence continues at coordinate 416 of CALXAW010000059.1, read as the reverse complement.
TCAAATGCTGTTTCTTGAACCCTTATGTTCATTGTTTCATATATATTTTCAATCATTCCCATAAGCATTGTTGTTTTTCCACAACCTTGCTCACCAGTAATTGATATGATTCTTGCACCTTTTACAAGATATTTTAGAAGTTCAATAGATTCTGCAGACCCTTTTTCTCCTTTAAACCATTGTTCCAAAGTAGAGCGCTTTACATCGAATTTTCTTACGAAAAATGCCCAAGTTTCAGAAAAGCTTGGTCTTACAACAACAACTCTGGAACCATCTTTCATCTCATTTATTTTGTATCCATTTGTATCTGATAATTGTCCAGGATTATTATATTTATATATGTTTTGACAAACCCTTTTTAGCTCACTTTCAGAACCAAATGATAGAAATTCTAATCTTATTGATTTTCCTTGGAA
>CALXAW010000058.1 GCA_944386375.1 uncultured Clostridia bacterium | reverse complement strand
TACATGCTGGCATACCATGGATATAAATCTTTTCTTTCTTCTCCGTCTGTTGGGAATATGGATATAAAGCCTATTAAAACATCATCATCTAATAAAATTAATTTACAATATAAAGGATTGTCAAAGTTATTAATAATTTTAGATATTTTTTTATTTATCTTTGTTTCAAATTCTTTTTTCGAACTAATTTTACTGCCCCATTGTTTTTGAGTAAGTATAGCGACTTCTCTCAAAAATTCTTGTTTATCTTTTATATTATGTATTTTTAACATATAGCCTCCACTAATCTTTTATATAATATATTTTATAATTACATAAAAGAGATGTCAATAATAAGCAAAATTGATATTGAAGTTGGGGAACTTTCCAAAGGAATATATAAACCATCTATATTTGTTTTCTAGACTTAACTAGGCATAAAGAAAAAGCGATTAGCAATGTAACCGCTTTTATATTATAAAATTTGTAATTATCTGATTATCAATTCGCCAGAGTTTCCAGTATTGATATACACTTCGTGTTTATCTTCAGTGTTTTCATTTTGCCATTTTATAGAAAGAAAATCATTTTTATATGTTTCACTATCTGTACTAACATAATACATACGATTAAGTATTTTTATTAAATCTTCTTTCAATTCATCAGAAAAATAGTAATCTTTATAAACATAAGAAAAAGTTTCTTCTATTGAGTCCACAGTTTGACTTATAATCTCATCTTCTGTTCTTTTATTTTCTGGGTCTATAATACCAAATAAATTGTCCATATCAGCATAATAATATGTATCTGCTTGATCATAATTTGATAATCTCGTAATATTATTTTCAGTATAGTATTCATCAACGGCATCAGAAAATTTGTTCTTATCATTCATATAATCCATATTACCTTCTAATTGAATATTCGTAATTATAAAATCACTTACATTAATATCTTTTTCACTAGCTCCCAAAAAATCTTCTTCTAAATAATCGGGGTGTTTTGCAGTAAATCTCATCTCAAACCCAGGTAATACACCTTTTATATAAAAATCTCTTGTACTCCACATCATTTCATTTTTTCTTATTTCAGCAGGATTAATCATATTTTCCAAAGGATATGATGAAAGAAAATTAGTATCACTGTTTTCTGTCCATTTATTAATAAGTTCTCCTAATGTAATATTAGTTAAAGAATTTATGTTTACATTAGTTGTCTTTACTGTATTTTCTTCCTCTGAATAATTGCTATCTGTTTTAAGATTTTCGTTTCTTACCCATGTTATTTTTGAAGAATTAAAAATGTTATTTTGTGTATTATCAATTCCATTGTTATTAGAATTACTATTTGTATTTATAGCTTTATTTTTATTTATAAATATAGCACATATTATACCTACTATAACTACAATTATAATGCCGACAATTATAAAATTTCTCTTGTTTTTCATTTTATTATCTTTTTCCATTTCTTACATCTCCTCTTTTCTTATTTTTATCAAAAACTGTAAGTATATTTCACAGTATTATTACAAATGTTCTATTATACATTTCAACACTTCCTTTCCATTTCATTTTAAATACTAGCAAAAAGTCCAATATTTATTTGATTTTTTAATTCTTCTAAAAGGTCTAGTTTGTTAAGTTCCATATCACTAAAAATCACAATTTGCTTATTATTTCTTAGTAACTGCTTAAATAGTGTCATTAATTCATTTTGAACTGTATATTTTCCACTAAAAAATTGAAAATCATCTATTAAAAGAAAATCTAAATTTTTGTAGGTGTTTTTTAAGTTTACTTTATTAGATGTATAATTAGAAATAAATGTTTCGTATGTAATATATGATACTTTTATGTTTTCATTTTTCATTACTTCATTTTTTATAGCATAAAGTAAATGTGTTTGTTCAAGTTTATTTTCTCCATATATGAATAGTGGGTTATAAGCTATTCCTGGAAGTTTAACAACTGCTTTTGCTGCTGAATATGCAAATTCATTGTTTTTAGTTATTGTATAATTTTCAAATGTATATGTATCTGACATTTTAACTTCTCCTATTTTACTATTTTTAACAACCGAAATATTTTTATTATCTATGATTTTATTCCATTTTTCATTACGGCATTATAAGTTCTATACGCATCTTTAATATTTTTTCCTACTTTTATTTCATCTTTAAAAGTCATTTTTTCAACAATAATACAATTTATATATTTTTTAACAAAATCAATACATTCTATAACATATTTTTTACTTTGTTCTGTTTCTTTTTCTAAATCAGCAAATATCATAAATGCAGGGACTCCGACAATATCTTCGGGAATATCTGTATAGTAAATGTTAATCTTTTTGCTAATTTTTGAACTTATATTCTTTAATATATTTATAGTAGTTTGATTTAATTTATACGCGATGATAGTATTCTCCATTATAAACTCCGCCTTTCATATAAATTTTATAAGATTGCTTTTCTTTATTTTTCCTTTGTAGTCCACAAAAATAGCTTTTAAATATATTATCAAATTCACTAAAATCACTTGAAAAGGAACGATTTTGATAATCGTTGTGTAACATATCTATTTTTTGAAATATGTCATCAAAATTATTTTTATTATCTATACAAGGTTTAAAAACATTTTTGGCAATATCTTCTATACCTTCATAATTATAATCATTATTACTTTTTATCTTTTTAGTTTTATTCTTCATATAAATTCTCCAAAAAACTTTATTTTTCTAATAACTTTTCAAATTCTTCCTTAAACTTTTCAATATATTTTTCATCTGATACATATTGATAGCTTGGGTGGTACATATCTATAATATATTTACAATTTACATTTTTCTTTAAATCATCATATATAGCTTTATTTCCAGCACAGAACACAATTACTTGAGGGGTTATAATTTCTATTTCTCTCAATATATTATCTTTATATTTATTGTAGTAATTATATAATGTTTGCTTGTTACATTCTGCAAAGCCACCTCTTTTATTGATATTCATATATGAAATATCTTTCATTGATAATTCAGGAATTTTATTGCAAAGATATTCCTGCATTTGTTCAATTCTTTTAGTTATTTTTAGATTATTATTCCTTATTTTATAGACTGATTTTAACCAAAATGTTCCATTATCTTTTATTTTTCCGTCTAAATTGCTTTCAGCTAACATATAAAGAACAGTATTATCTTTTTCATCAAAAACAAAACCGTCATAAGTAAAACTATCTTTACTCACTTTTAAGCTTGGAATTGTACTTTGATTTTCTTTATTGCTTATATCAAGTTCCTTTTCATGTTCTTTCTTCCATTTTTCAAACAATTCATTTAATTTCTCCACCTTACCCATATTATTATTCCCCCATAATATTTCAATTTTTTCTTCATTATAACAATAATATTTTAGTTTGTAAAGTGTTCTTTTACTTAGTTAATTGTCATTTTGTTTATAAGGTAAAGTGTAGCTTGTATAATTATTCATATACTGATATTTGGAGGTCAACAGGTATGAAAGAGAACAAAGAGATTTTAGTTACTATCGGTCAAAATTTAAAAAATGCTAGAACTTCAAAAGGTTATACACAGGAAAAAATGGCAGAACAATTAAATGTTTCTAGTAAATTTATTTCTATGATAGAACGTGGTTGTAGTGGACTTAGCATAACTAATCTAACAAACATCTGTAAGATATTAGATATTGAGCCTAACTCTTTATTTAACGGTGTTTTAAATTATACTGATAGTAAAGATGAATATATAACAAATGCTTTATCTACACTAGCAAATGGAGATAAGGAATTTTTGATAAGTGTTATTGAATATATACTTAAAAAGTCATAAAGAATACTAATCGCTAGTATTCTTTTTATCTTGCAAAAATGCTTCACTGGTAATTCTGGTTGCTAGTGCATATCCATATATAAAACATTGTTCGCTATCTATTTCACTTAGTTTCAAGTATTCTTCACATAATTTTCTTAGAGTTGTTTTCTTTGTTTCAGTAAATAATTGATTTTCTAACTTTTCTCTTATCAGTTTAATTTTTTCCAGTTCTTCATTATACTTTTGTGTCATTTCGATTTCTCCTGCACGTTCTCTATATATTTCTTTGATTTCTACTGGTTCCATATCTAAAATCTTCCTTTCCATACCTTTTTATAAATATTTCTATTGATTCTAATACACCACAATTACTGCATATTAAAGTTTATTATCTTTTCTTGATATTGCGGGATAACCAACGATTACACTTTTACATTTTGGGCATATTCTATTTTTCCAATACATTATTGTAATTTTTCTACCTCCTTTCCCAAAATTCTTTATCAAATAAATATTTAAAGAAAAGTAGTGTTTCTCTTTTAGTTGCAACCGACATATCAAGGGGCGACAAATTCAATATGGGGGTATATCGAACTTGTTTTGTCATTTCTGTATTTCTTTTATCTTCAAGCATATTACGAATTATATTACAACTTTTATCTAAAACAACAATGAGTACAGGTTGAAGAATATTAATTTCTGCTAATATTAGCCTTTTATATCTTCTACTGTACTCATTTATATCAATACTTTTATTATTGGTCTTGTTTAGGAACATATAACTTGCGTTGATATGTTTATACTTATCTGGACTATTTTTCATTATGTATTTTTGCATTTCATAGTTTAATCTAAAAAATATCTTCTTGCTATTGATTATATATAATACATTGTTGTCAGTAAAGTTAGACAGAAAGCCGTCGTGATTAAACTTTTCATATTTATACTTTTTAGTTCTTCTTTGTTTATCTTCCCATTTTCTAAGTAGTATATTTAATTGTATTTGCTTGTTTACTTTTGGAAATAAATCTTCAAACACTTCATTTGAATTGCAAAAAGTTGTTAAACTCGTTGACATTACTTGATTACACCACCTTTCTCCACAACCTTATTTTACCACAGTTTACATAATAAAACAAGTGTTTGACAAGAAAAATAATAAAAATTTATTTTTCTATTTCCTTTGCAATTACTGGGCTACAAATGTTTATGATTAGATTTACGGTTTACTAACGCTATTAGCGAACCGCACTTGGTGTGGTTAAAGTAATAAAGCCTTAAACGAATCCTACAACATTATAAATTATTCAAGCGGAAAGGGGTTAGGGAAAATTTTATAAACGTCTTATAAACGTTCCTAGAATGAATTAGATTTTGAGAAAAGGGGAGAGCAAAAAAGGAATTTTACTATTTTATGAAATTGAAACATTTGCCCACTACTTGCCCACTAACATTACAAGAAAATAAAAAACGACACTAAATGTTACAAAATGAAAAATACTTTAAATTCAACTATTACCGAACAATAAAAAATATTACCAAATAATACAAAAAATCATTTTTAGAACTCATAACCCGAAGGTCGCAAATGTGAGTCTAAGTCATGCAAGCACTAAAATGATTCTATAATAATACATTATAGAGGATTCTTATTGCTTGAGAAAATTTTTTTAAGGTTATTAAAAACATTAACAGTCATTAAAATCATATTTCATAAAGGTTAAATAGATGCTATAAAATAACGTACTTTAATATTGAGAAACCACTAACTCTAGTGATTTTTGAAGTTGTTTTTAGAAGAGCACATGTAAAATTTAATAGTGTAATTAATAAAATAAATAAATTTGTAAGATTAAATATTTTACAATGTAAAGTAGAAAAAGTTATAGAAAAAATATTATGAAGTTATAAAAGATTTTATTTTGTAAATTGACGTTTTTTTATGCAAATTAGAAAATACAACTTTATAATTTATATTAAAATTGCTACGTTTTGGAATTAGTATACAATTTGATTATAAGAAAAATTGGTGCGTAAACAAATTTGCTAAAATCCAACGAAAAAATTATAAATATTTTTAATGAAATAGAGGACAGATTTATTCCCTATCTAAGGTTTAACAAACTTTTATATAAAATATATTTAAATAATTCATAAAAAGTGTTATAATTGAAAAAAACTAACGTAAGTCAATTAGGTATATTTATTAAGGCATAATGAAGTTGAAGAGTTTTTACAAGAAAAATTTTGAAAGTAGGTCAAATATGAATGAAGTAAAAAAAGAAAAATCATGTGGATGTATTATTATAAAAAATGGTAAGGTACTTTTAATTCAGCAAACGGAAGGACATTGGGGATTTCCAAAAGGCCATATGGAATTAGGAGAAACTGAAATTGAAACTGCAAAAAGAGAAGTAAAAGAAGAAACAAATATAGATGTAGAAATAAATAAAGACAAAAGGTATGTATTGGAATATACTACGGATAAGGGAATTTTTAAAGAAGTGGTGTTATTTATTGCTAAAAAGATAAACGGAGACGAAAGATATCAAGTAAGTGAAATAAAAACAATGGAATGGTTGACTTATAAAGATGCAATAGATAGAATTACATATGATAATACACGAGAATTATTAAAAAGAGTTCTGAGAGAAGAAAAACTGTGAAAGCAGTAATAATAAAACAGACATGGGTAATATTAGAAATGAGGGAAGAAGGAGTAAAATATGAAAAATATATTTATAGAATATCCAAAATGTTCAACTTGTAAAAAAGCCAAAAAATGGTTAGAAGAAAACAGTATAGAGTTTGAGGACAGGCATATAATTGAAGAAACACCTACAGTAAAAGAATTGACAGACTGGATAGAGAGAAGTGAGTTAGATATAAAAAGATGGTTTAATACAAGTGGACTAAAATATAAAGAATTAAACCTAAAAGAGAAATTACCAAATATGAGTGATGAAGAGAAGATAGAATTGTTAGCAAGTGATGGAATGTTAATAAAAAGGCCTGTATTAGTATCTCAAAAAGGAATATTTATAGGCTTTAAAGAAAAAGAATGGAATATGATAAAATAATAAATACAATATAAAGTAGGAGCAAGAAATGAAAGAATTAGATAAAATGGTAGCAGATAAAATTCTGGATTTAGTTAATTATGTTTTGTCAAAAGTTATAAATCCAGATATTACAGTAGAAAATGTAAACCAGCTGACATCAGAAGAAATTGATAAATTAAAGCAGGAATATGGGATCGAGGGAATAATTTTAGATGTTGACAAAACATTAAGAAAAGAACTGAAAGATATTCCTAAATGCAATAAAGAGTGGATAGAAAGTGTAAAAGGAAAACTAAAAATAATAATACTTAGCAATGGGAGAGATTCAGAAATAAAGCAATATTTTGAAGACAATGGAATAGACTACATAGGATTTGCTAATAAACCATTGAAAAAAAGTTTTATAAAAGCATGTGAAAAATTAGAGCTAACTCCAGATAAAGTAATGGTTATAGGTGATAGTTTATTTGGAGATATATACGGTGGAAAGAGAAACAATATGAAAACAGCTCTAGTAAAAGATGTTGAAGAAGAAAGATGAATTTTAAGCTATATAAAAACTTCAATATTTTATTTCAACTGTAAGTTTGATATTTAATATTTAGATATGTATAAGGAGTAAAAGTCACATACATCACTAGATTACAAAAGAAGGTATAAATAACATAAAAATTACATAACCGACTTTACAAAATATGTAAAATAGATTATAATATATATTTGAAAAAGTCTAATTTAATTTTAATTAGTTGTTTGGTATTATTGATATTAGTATTAATACCAGGCATTGGTACTGTTAGAAACGGTAGTCGTAGTTGGTTTGGTATCGGATCATTTGGAATTCAACCTAGTGAATTTACTAAGTTAGGGTTAATGATATTTGTATCTAAGTATTTAGCATATAATGAAAAATCGACAAAATCATTTAAAGGTATATTACCAATTTTAGGATTACTTATGTTAATATTTGGACTTATTATGTTACAACCAGACTTTGGAACAGGTACAATTATTGTAATGTCTATAATTGGTTTATTATTTATAGGT
>CALXAW010000057.1 GCA_944386375.1 uncultured Clostridia bacterium | reverse complement strand
ATTTAAAATATAATGATTGCTATAAATATGCAGTTGTAAGAAATATATTGTATAAATTATATAAAAATACAGAAATATTGGTAAACTATGAGCCAAAAATGCATTATTTTACAGAATGGTGGAAACAACTATATGGAGAAAGCGAAGGAAAAAATTTAATGGGAATTTTTCCAGCAGGTGTAGATTTTACAACAGATTTACATTCTATGGGACAATATATACAACAAGGTAGACGTAATTTGTTTGAAACAGTAATAAATATAGAAACACCAAAAACAAATATAACAATAAATGCAGACGAAGACAACCTAGATGGCTTAAATTACCTAGCAGGAAAAGATGTAAACTATGTTAACCAAAAAGCTATGGAAGGTGTAATAAAAGCGCATGTTTCAGGAGATGTGCCAAATATAGTAATAGATGTAGAAAAATTAGACGAAGAAGCAATGGGACATTTAATATACTTTTTTGAAAAAGCATGTGCTATGTCTGGTATGATATTAGGAGTAAATCCATTTAATCAACCAGGTGTAGAAGAATATAAAACAAATATGTTTAAACTATTAAAAAAACCAGGATATTAGAAGAGGAGAAAAATGATTTTTGAAGATAATTATAAATTACAAATAAGAGACACTCGCTTAAATAGCGAAGTTACAAACAAGGCAATACTTGGAATAATGGAAGATATAGCAGGAATGCATTCTGCAAAAGTTGGTTTTGGGCTTACAGACATACCCAAAACCAATTTGATGTGGATATTATTAGATTGGAAATTAGAAGTTAAAAAAAGAGTAAAATATGGGGAACAAGTACATGTAAAAACATGGTAGAGATACATATATAAATGTTATGCATACCGTGATTTTGAAATATATGATACAAACCAAAATTTAGTTGCAATTGCAACATCAAAATGGGTGCTAATAGATGTAAATAAAAATAGAATAACAAGAGTAGAAGACGAAGTGGCAAATAAATATGAGTCAGAAAAAGATAAATCTGTATTTAATATACAAGAATTGGACAAGCTAAAAGAGCCAGAAAGTTTTTTATCTCAAGTAGAATATACAGTATGCAGAAGAGATATAGATGTATATAAACATATGCATAATTTATATTATTTAGATTTAGCATATGAGGCATTACCAGAAGATGTATATTATGCGCCAGAGTTAGCAAATGTGCGTATAACATATAAAAAAGAGATAAAATTAGGAGATAAGGTAAACTGTAAGTATACAAAAGAAAATAATAAACATATAGTAATTATAAGAAGCGAAAATGATAAAATAACACATGCAATTATCGAATTATGGTAATTTGTGCAATAAATAAAAAAATATAGGAGGAATTTAAAAAATGAAAACAATAAAAAGAAAGACTAAAATAGTAGGAACAATAGGGCCAGCAAGTGAAAGCAAAGAAATGCTATTAAAATTAATGAAAGCAGGTTTAAATGTAGCAAGAATAAACTTCTCACATGGAAATTATGAAGAAAATGCACAAAAAATAGAAAATATAAAACAAGCAAGAAAAGAGCTAGACATACCTGTTGCATTAATGTTAGATACAAAAGGGCCAGAAATAAGAACAGGTAAATTAAAAACAGGAAACAACAAAGTAGAAATAAAAGAAGGTGATACATTCACTTTTGTAAATGAAGATATATTAGGCGATAATACCAAAACTTCTGTAAGTTATAAAGATTTATACAAAGAAGTAACACCAGGTGCTAGAATGTTAGTAGACGATGGAGAGTTAGAGTTTGAAGTTTTAGAAGTAAAAGAAAAAGATATAGTATGTAAAGCATTAAATAATGGAGAGCTTGGAAGTAGAAAAACAGTAAATATACCATCACTAAAACTAAATTTGCCAGCATTGTCACAAAAAGATATAGACGATATTACAAGTGGTATAAAAGCAGGATTTGACTATGTTGCAGCATCATTTGTAAGAAGAAGGTCAGATGTAGAAGAAATAAGAAATCTACTAGACAAAAATGGTGGAGAAGACATAAAAATAATTGCAAAAATAGAAAGTCAAGAGGGTATAGATAATATTGACGAAATATTAGAATTAGCAGATGGAATAATGGTAGCTCGTGGAGATATGGCTGTAGAAATACCTTTTGAGCAAGTGCCAATAGTTCAAAAAGAGTTTGTTAAAAAATGTAATGCATTAGGTAAACCAGTAATAATTGCAACACAAATGTTAGAATCAATGATAACTAACCCACGACCAACAAGAGCAGAGGTAAGTGATGTTGCAAATGCTGTATATGACGAAACAAATGCAATAATGCTTTCTGGTGAATGTGCAATGGGTAAATACCCAGTAGAATGTGTAGAAACAATGGATAAAATTGCATCTACAGTAGATAATACAATGAAACTATGGAAAAGATTTGAAAGAAAATTCTTTGACGGAGGATTTGAAATAATAGAAAGTGGTAAAAAGACTAGCATAGAAGACATTACAGTAAGTATCGCAAGTACAACATGTATGACAGCAATGCAACTTGAAGCAGATGCTATAGTTGCATACACAAATACAGGAAGATCAGCATTAAAGTTAGCCGGATTAAGACCAAAATGTCCGATACTTGCAGTAACAGATTCAGAAAAGACATACTATCAATTAGCAGTATCATGGAATGTATATCCTATACTAGTAGAAAGAGAAGAAACAATAGAAAAAACTGTTACAAAAGGAATAGAAATGTTAAAGAAAAAGAAAATACTAGAAAAAGGCGATATAGTTGTTTTATCTGGAGGAGCTCGTACAAAAGTAACAGGCTCTACAGAAAACAGAGTAATAGGCGGTGTAGTAAAAATATAACCCCAAAAAGTGAAAATTTTTAATTTTCACTTTTTTTGTGTCCTAGTTACATAATAGCTCATATTATAAAATAAGGGAGGAGTATTTATGTTTTGTGGATGTAATAATGTAATACCCAAAATAATAATTGGGGTTTTAATTTTGTTTATAATACTTTTAGTTATTGCAGTTATAAATAATTCTAACAATCAAATAACACCTAATATACTTGTAGCAACTGCACAAAGTGGAGACAATACTACAACTGGTACAACATCTATAAAATTTAGTCAAAATCAAATAGTAGAAGGAACAGCACTAAGCCATACAGATGGAAGTGACGAAATAAATATAAACGAAACAGGAATATACCAAATATCATACCAATTATATGGAGTTCAAGATGTTTCAGGCACATTTAATTTTAATGCAGTTCTTGTTGTAAATAATAATCCAGTGCAAAATACATTTAATGAATCTGCTGTAATACGAAATACTACAAGCAACAGAGAGACTTTAACAAGTACTGTAATATTAAAATTGCAAGCAGGAGATGTACTAAAACTAAATGGAGTATCAATTGAAGATATAGTATACGAAAATGCCAGAATAGATATAGAAAAAATAGCGTAATATGTAAACATTTTATAAAAAAAGTTCATATAATGTAATATAACCAAAAAGGAGGCAAAAAAATGTATAATCGTAGACGCAGAAAATGTTGTTGTATAAACAATAACTATAATAATTGCGAGGCAAATATGTTAGAAGATAAATGCCAAGAAACAATGTGTTCTTGCCATGAATATAATGACGATTGTGGATGTGGGTTTGACGAAGAAAAAGGAGTATTTCCAGCTAACCCAATGCTTGCACAAAGTTATGTTCCAATTCAATATATGGATAAAACATTTAAACCAGAAATAGGCTTAAAAATGGGAACAATATTTCCAGAATTAGTTAGCCCATATGTGCCAGGTCAATCTATGGCAGAAATTGCATATATAGAGGCAACAAATAAAATAGGAGAGGGGTGCAATAAATGTCAATAGAAGTTAGAGATTGTGGATGTAATAAACAAGAGATAAATGAGCAAGAAATATGCTGCTCAAAAAGAGAACAAATAAGAAGAGACATGATATGTCAAATACGAAGTTTAGAATTTGCAATAAATGAACTTGCATTGTATTTAGACACACACCCTGAAGAAAGCAAGGCTTTATGTCTTCATAAAAAATATTGTAAAGAAGTAAAAGAACTAAAAGATGAATATCAAAAGGTTTATGGCCCTCTTACAATAAACTACCCATGTAACAAATGGAGATGGCTAGAAGAACCTTGGCCATGGGAAAGGGGGAATTTTTAAATGTGGACTTATAACAAAATGTTACAATATCCAATAAATATAAAATGCACAGATGCTAAACTTGCAAAAAATATTATATCTCAATATGGTGGACCAGATGGCGAGCTTGCCGCATCACTTCGTTATTTATCACAAAGATTTGGCATGCCAGACCAAAAGGCAAAAGCAATTTTAAATGACATCCGGAACAGAAGAACTTGCACACTTAGAAATGGTTGGAACTATTGTGCATCAATTAACCAAAAATGCATCAATAGAAGAGATAGAAAAAGCTGGACTTGGAGCATATTACACAGACCATGGTGTAGATGTATATCCACAGTCTGCAGCAGGGGCACCGTTTACAGCAGCATATATTGCAGCAAAAGGTGACCCTATAGCAAACCTACAAGAAGACTTAGCAGCAGAACAAAAGGCAAGAGCAACTTATGAAAAATTAATAGACTTATGTAGAGATAACCCAGATGTAGTAGATCCACTTCGTTATTTAAGAGAAAGAGAAGTGGTTCACTTCCAAAGATTCGGCGAGGCACTACGTGGAGTACAAGACAAACTTGCAGAAAAGAAATTTTATATGAATAATTGTAAATAAAATTTTAAAGAAAAACAATTTATATACAAATTAGGAAGTTTATTATAAATGTGGGAGCATAGCAACTTTAATATAATAGGAAAGTGACATTTCTCTATTAAATAAAAGTCGCCACGCTCCCACATTGCACATAATTAATATAGAAGTAATTTTACAAAATGAAGATGTTTGACTAAATGCACAAGCTATTGCAGAATTATTTGATGTCAATGATAAAGAAATTTATAAACATATAGCAAATATTTATGAACAAGAATAATTAGAAGAAAATTCAACATTCTCCATTTTGGAGACTATATGTTGTTTTAATTCTTCTAATGTACAGACTTTACCGTTTTTAATATTATCTTCACTTTCTTGAAGCTTTGCAAAGAAAAATAAATCGTAAATAATATTATATAGAGTATTTTCATGTACATCAACTTGGTTTAAAGTTTTTTTCATAAAATCCATTTATATCAACCTCCTTTTAATTTGGATTTTTACTTTCAAGCATTTCTTTTATAGTTTCTCTAGTTAAATGCTTGTTTGTACCTGGAATGATAGTTGTTTCATCTTCGCCATATCTGTCTATATATTCAAACATAAGTTTAGATACCATTTCTGTTGGTTTTAAACCATCGAAATAATCATCAGGTACAGAATTAACAATATCTAGCATTCGCTGTTTTACATTTGCCATATTTTTTAACACCTTTCCTTAAAAACTTACTAATAATATATCATAAATCTACTTAAATTACTATGATTTTATGTGAATAATTTGTAAATTTTTAATTGACGGAAAAAATAAAACTCATACGGATATTAATCAGAGATTGAAATTTATTTTAAAAAATGCTATAATGCAAAAAAAGGAAATAAGAAAATGAAGATTAAGAAAAAAGAAATGGAAATACAGTTTGAAGGAATGGGTAAGATTAAATTTGAAAAATTAAGAGATAAAAACAAAAAAAGTAAAGGGTTGCCCATTAAAAAAGCTAAATTCATAAATACTATTAAATATAATCAATTTGAAAAATTATTGAGAAATGATTATATATTATCGTTGTTACCAAGAAGAAATAAAATAAGAATATATGAAACTATGCCAATTAATTTAATTAGTATATATAGATATGATGTTTTTATTAAATATTACTATGTACAATCATATATAACAAAAATAAATTACGGATTGGCTAGAAAAATCTATTTAGAGCATATTGAAAAATTTAATCATTTTACCGAACCAGATGGAAGAAAAAATACACCGGAAAGTTTTATAAAAAGCTTTAATATCCTAATTGATGATGTAAAAAAACATGGAATAAAAACTATTATACCTGTAACCCCAAATGGTGAAATAATAGATGGAGCGCATAGACTATCAATAGCTCTATATCTAAACTTAAAAATACAATTTGCGATATTCGATTTACTTGATGTAAATTACGGAAAGGATTTTTTTATTAACAGAGGATTTAATTATGACTATGTTAAAATAATAGATAGAGAAATAATTGAGGAGTTAATATGAAGAAAGAAGAGTATTCAAAAGTTTTTATTGTTTTATGTGCTTTAAATATTACATGTCTGCTGATATCTAACATAATTACTATAAAAACAATAAATATAGTAGGTCTAATATTTACAGCAGGAGATATCCTTTTCCCTATTACATATATATTAAATGATGTGTTTACGGAAGTTTATGGATTTAATAAGTCAAAACTTATAATATGGACTTCGTTTTTTTGTAATTTATTAATGATTATAATTTTTAAAATTACAATTTTATTACCATCAAGTGACTTATTTAGAATGCAAGAAGAATTAGTAGATATATTAGGAATTACACCAAGAATTTTAATTGCATCATTTATAGCATTTTTAGTTGGAAATTTTGCAAATTCGATAGTAATGTCAAAGCTGAAAGTAAAAACAGAAGGAAAATATTTAGCACTAAGAACTATAAGTTCGACTCTAGTAGGAGAAGGTTTAGATACATTAATATTTATACCAATTGTGTTTATAGATAGTTTAGATTTACAAACAATGATATTTTTAATGAGCAATACATTTATTTTAAAAGTATTTTTGGAAATAATTTTAACACCTATTACATTTAGAGTTATTAATTTTATAAAGAAAAAGGAAAAGATAGATACTTATGATAACGGAATAAAGTATAGAATTTTATAGAAAGGATTAAGTTTATGAAAATTTATTATGCAGCACCATTATTTAATGATATGGAGCTAAAGAAAAACAAAGAAATGAAGAAATGGCTAGAAAGCAAAGGATATGAAGTATATTTACCTCAGGATGAATCAGGACTTGCTTATGATATGATAAATGAAGCTAATAAATTAGAAATTAATAAAAAAATATTTGAGGGAGATGTACATTGTATAAAGAAATCTGACTTACTAATTTTTGATTTAAATGGAAGAGTTCCAGATGAAGGTGGATGCGTAGAATTAGGGATGGCATATGCATGGGGGATAAAAGCAATTGGTTTTAAAACAGATACAAGAGCATTAGATTATACAGGTAATGATAATTTAATGATAGAAGGTTGTATGGATTTTAAAATAGCGAGAAATCTAGAAGAATTAGAAAAAATGTTAAAAGAAGTTTGAGGAGTGTATAATGGGAAAAATAAGTGTAATCGATGGGACTTCTAATGCTGGAAAAACAACAATATGCGAAAATCTAAAAGGAAGAGCAAAAAATGTTTTTATTATACCAGAAGCAAGACTTTTTATAGAAATGTACAATATCAGGAAATTAAATATTCCATCAATTCCTAAAAATGCAGAAGAAGAAAAAGAAAACCAAAAATTTTTTTTCGAACTAGAACTAAATAAACTAATAGAAGCAAATAGATTAGCAAAACAAGGTAAAAATGTTTGTATAGACAGTGGAATATTAGAAATATTATCTGTATCATATTCTTTCGAAAGCATAAATAAGTGGAAAGGGATTTATAAAAATGCAAAAGAACTTTATCAGGAGTTTATACAGGAAACACACAAATTAAGTATTAGGTTGCCAGATGAATATGTTTGGTTGCAAGCTGATTTTAATGAAATTTTAAGGAGAAATAAACTTAGAGAATTACAAAGAGGAAGAGCTTTATCTGAAACTGATTGGATAGAAGCTAGACTAATAAATAAACAAATAGAATTTTTTGAAAAAATATCATGTATTCCTCGAAACGATGGAAAGATACACATAGTAAATACTAATGAGATGTCAAAGCAAGAAGTGTTAGAAACAGTTTGTGGTTTATTGAATTTAAAATTAAAAGAAACTGAAAGGGAAATATATAATGATTGATTTACATTCACATACAACTAACTCAGATGGAACGTGGAGCACAAAAGAATTATTAGAGAAAGCTGA
>CALXAW010000056.1 GCA_944386375.1 uncultured Clostridia bacterium | reverse complement strand
GAGGCGACACCCGGATTCGAACCGGGGATCAGAGTTTTGCAGACTCGTGCCTTACCACTTGGCTATATCGCCATATAATAAATTGGAGCGGGAAACGGGGCTCAAACCCGCGACCTCTGCCTTGGCAAGGCAGCGCTCTATCAACTGAGCTATTCCCGCAACTGCCTATTTATAATAACATGTAATATAAAAGTTGTCAAGATTTCAAGTAAATTTTCTTAAATAGGCTAGAACAGAAAAACAAATTTTAAATTAATGTAAATTACTATAATTTCATTATATGTATACAATTAAGTAGTTAGACTAAGGTATTTAAAAAAATTAGCTAAAAGTTCAGAAAAATAATTTAATGTGTTTTTCTTATCTATATTAATAGTATTCAATATATCAAATTTTAGAACATTATTTTCTCCAATATTAATTTCCATTGTACCAATAACTGTATTAGCTTGTAGTGGTGCTTCAAATACATAATTGCAATCAATATTAATATAAGTATTATTTTTGTATTTTTTATCTACAGGATAATATTCATAATTAAAATCTTTTAAATGCACATCTATATTATTCGAAACTCCTTTAAAAACAGAAATTTTATCTAAATTTTGAGCTTTCCAATTATTAAGATAATCATTTATAATTTGTTTTAAATTAATCACCTCATAATTAGAAAAACAATATTCAATAAGTTTTATGCTATCTTGAGTCCTAAACTTTTTAGAGTCAGCACCTAAAACTATACAAATAATATCTAAATTACCTCGTTTACAAGAAGTTACAAGACAGCGGTTAGCGCCATTGGTAAAACCTGTTTTAACACCATATACGCCATCTAGATTACCTAGCAATTCATTGGTATTACGCAAAGTTTTAGGGTATCCATTAATATTAATAGTATAACTTTTTGTTGCTACATAATTATAAAAAGTCTTATTATTTAAAGCATAGTCAGTAAGAATAGCAAGTTCATATGCAGTTGTATAATGATTATCATCATCTAATCCATGTGGAGTAACATAGTGTGTATTAGTTAGGCCTAATTCGGCAGCTTTTTTGTTCATCATGTCTGCAAATCCTTCTACACTACCTCCTACATGCTCGGCTAATGCTACAGCAGTATCGTTTCCAGAAACAAGTAAAAGGCCATACAATAAATCACATACAGATATTTTATCACCTGTTTTAATTCCAAGAACAGAGCCACCGGTATTAGCAGCTTTTTTTGAGATTGTTACTATGTCAGGCAAATTAGCATTTTCTAAAACAACAATCGCTGTCATAATTTTTGTGGTTGAAGCCATTTTTCTCTGTTCTGTTTCAGATTTACCATATAAAATAGCTTTTGAATTTCTATCTATTACTATTGCTGCTCTAGAATTTATATTAGGTATGTCAGTTACATTTGAAGAAGTCTCAATTATTTCTTGCTTTATTTCGTTAAAATCAATTTCTTCGCTACTATCAATATCAGCATGTGCTGTGGTAGTAAATAAAAAAACGCATAAAACAAAAACAATATAAAATTTTATCAATTTCATTAAAATTCACCTATAAAAAATATATTAAATAAAAATGCAATTTATACATTGTTGGAGCAAAGCTACTGTTTTCCTAATCAAAAAGTATAACTCTCTGACTAGTAGAGCAAATTTACAAAGTAAAAATTGTTAGCTATCCATGTAATAAAACAATCTTTATGCCATAATAAAAAACAACATTAAAAATGATAAACACTAGGGAAATAAACAAAATAAAGAAAAATTTACATAAATAGTTGAAATTTTGGCGAAAATGTAATATAATTGTAATATGTGTGGTAATAAATTATAAAAAGCCACAAACTATGTTTCCGTAGTAGGAAAAAAGGCAATAAAAAAACAGCAAAAATAATGTTAAAAAATGCTATTGACATTGATTTTGTATGTAGTAGAATATTAGGTGAGACATTATAAATTAATATAAATAATAAAAGGAAGGTTGTTAAAATTATGAAACTAAAAAAATTATTATTAAGCACTGTAGCAGTAGTAATTACATTAGTGTTAGCTTTTGGTAATATGTCATATGCTGCAGGAGAATTATATGTCGGACTATCTAAGCCAAATATAAGACCAGACTCAGGTAAAGGCTATCGTATAGGAGATAAAGACATATGGAACTTAATATCATATGATGATGTAAGCGGATCACGTGTAAAAGATGATACTCTATATTGTGTAAATGCAGGTGTAGGTTTTACATATACAGGTTCAGACAATATAAGAACATATAATGCAAGTTATAATTTAAAAACACAAAAAGACGAAATAGCAGCATTATCAACAGCAGATTATAATAGTGTAGCAAACACAGAGTATTATTATCATATATTGTGGTTATTAGATAATATTTATGTACCAGGTGTTTCAACAGAAGCAGATAGAACAGCTTTACTAAAAGCAGCTAAGATAGATTATGATATAATGGAAGAGTTTGCACTATTCCCATTAACAGATGACGAAATAGAAGTAGTACAACAAATGGCAATATGGTATTATACAAATTATGACGATATAGATTATCATAAAACACCAGACGAGTTTTATAATCAATTAAGATTTACAACAAATGGTACAACATACCAAACATTAGCAACATATTTACAAAACACAACAGGAGAAGGACCATTAAAAGCACAACAAATGAAAATGTTGTATGAATATTTAATAAATGAGGCAGAAGAAAACGCAGCAGACTATACAGGAACACAAGGACAAGCAGGAGCACCTGCAACAGTTACAACAACAACTTTAGGAATTAGAGAAAATGCAGGAAATTATTTAGTAGGTCCAATAAATATTGTAGAAAACAGCAAACTTCCTTATACTATAGATATAACAGTAACAAACGAAAATGGAAATGACATAACAGAACAAGCAACTTTTGTAAATGCACAAGGAGAAGAAGTTGAAAGTTTTGTTGGAGAAGATTTTTATGTACAAGTACCTTCTTCAGTAGGTGAAAGTGTAAAAGTAAAAATAGATATAAATTACACAACATCAGAAGCAACATTATGGGTAAGTAATACATCTTTTGTTGAACAACCAGTAGTAATAATAGAGAAAAAACCTCATACAGAAACTACAGAATTAGAAACAACAGCTCAAGAAAAAATATTTGACTTAGCATTAAGAAAATTCATAACAGCAGTAAGCTCAGATAATGTATTTGAAAATGGAGAATATTTAACAAATGATGGTACAGCTACAGGAGCATTTACAAGAAAGCCAAATGTAAGTTATGAAAACAATCAAATAAAATATACACATACAAAAGAACCAGTAAAAGTAAAAACAGGGGATTATATAGAATATACATTAAGAATATTTAATGAAGGACAACTAGACGGATATGCACAAGAAATAACAGATTATATATTAAATAATCAAGGTTTAGAATTTGCATATGACCATGAAACAAATCTACAGTATGGATGGGTAATGTATGATGCAAACGGAGAAGAAACAACAAATCCACAAGAAGCAGTAAAAATCAAAACTAACTATTTAGCACAACAAGAAACAGGCCCAGCAAGAGCAACAGATAATAACTTATTACATGCATTTAACCCAGAGGCTGGAATTACAGAAACAAATCCAGATTATAGAGACTTAAAAATTGTATTTAAGGTAACAGAGCAAAGTTCTTCTAAAAATACATTAGTAAATATAGCAGAAATATCAGAAGATGCAGACGAAAACGGAGAACCAATAGATGATATAGACTCAACACCAGGTTCAGACAGAAATAATTATCCAGAAGACGGATACAATACAGAAAACCACGAAGACGATATAGACTATGAACCAGTTGTATTAAATCAATTTGACTTAAGCTTAAAGAAATTTATAGCAGCAATAAGTTCAGACAGTGTTATAGAAGAAGGTGAATATTTAACAAGTGATGGAACAAGCACTGGAGAATATACAAGAGCACCAAAAGTAACTTCAATTACAAATGGAAAAGTAAATTATGACGAAAATGGAAAAGAAGCAGTTACAGTAAAAAATGGAGATTATGTATTATATACAATAAGAATATATAATGAAGGCGAAATAGACGGATACGCAAGTTTAATTAGAGACAGTATACCAGAAGGACTAGAATTTGTAGTAGAAGACACAACATATAATGGTATTTGGACATTATCAGAAGATTTAACAAGTGTTACAACAGATAATTTAGCAAAAGGTAAAGGTGCAGAACTTGGAAGTATAGAAGGAGAAGGAAATTACACAGCTAATTTACTAAAAGCATTACAAACAGACCAAAACGGAAATGGAACTGTAAGTGAAACATCACCATTAAATCCAGATTATAGAGATGTACAAGTACTATTTAAAGTAGTAGAACCAAATTCTTCAGATAGAGTGTTAACAAACCAAGCACAAATAGCAGAAGATACAGATAAAAATGGTGATCCAATAGATGATATAGACTCAACACCAGATGAATGGAATGAAGGAGAAGATGACCAAGACATAGAAAGAGTTAAATTACAATGTTTTGACTTAAGCTTAAGAAAATTCATATCATCAGTAGATGGTGTTACACCAGAACCAAGTAGAGAACCACAAGTAGATATAACATATTTAGCAGATGGAACAGCAACAACAGCTATATATAATCATACAAAACAACCATTAGCAGTAAAAAAAGGAAGTAACATTACATATACAATAAGAGTATATAATGAAGGCGATGTAGATGGATATGCAAGCAAAGTAGAAGACCACCTACCAGAATGGTTAGAACTAGTACCAGATAGCTCAATAAATACTCAATATGGTTGGCAAGAATCAGAAGATGGAAGAACTATATCAACAGAATACCTAAAAGACCATGTTATACAAGCATTTGATGGAACAAAAGTATATTATCAAGATTTACAAATAGAATGTAGAGTAAAAGATACAGTTACAACACGTGAATATATAACAAATATAGCAGAAATAACAGAATATCAAGATGAAAATCACGAAATAGTAAATCCAGATAGAGATTCTACATCAGATAGCTTAACAGACGAAAATACAGAATCAGATAATTTACCAACAGACGAAGAATTACCAAATTATAAAAATGACGAAATAGCATCTGGAGAAACATATATACCAGGACAAGAAGATGATGACGATTTTGAAAAAGTATATATACAAAACTTTGACTTAGCATTAAGAAAATTTATTACAAATATAAGCGGAACAGATGTAACAGAAAGAGTACCACAAGTAACATACGAAGATGGAAAAATAACATATACACATCCAAAAGACCCAATGGGAGTAGTTGTAGGTGACACAGTTACATATACAATAAGAGTATATAACGAGGGCGAACTTGCAGGTTATGCAAGCGAAATTGCAGACGATATACCAGAATATTTAACTTTCTTACCAGAAAACGAAACAAATATGCAATATGGATGGACAATGTATGACGAAAGTGGAAATGTAACAGAAAATGCAGAAGAAGCTGTAGAAATAAGAACAACATATCTATCAAAAGAAAATGAAACAACACCAGGAGAATTTTTATTACAAGCATTTGATAGAACAGCAGAAATAAGCGAAGATAACCCAGACTACTTAGATATAAAAGTAGCGTTCCAAGTAAAAGACCCAAATTCAAACACAGAAATAATAACAAACCAAGCACAAATAACAGATGACACAGACGAAAATGGTAACCCAGTAGTAGATATAGACTCAACACCAGGCGAATGGAACGAAGGAGAAGATGACCAAGACATAGAAAATGTAAAAGTAGAATATTTTGACTTAAGCTTATTAAAATATGTAACACAAGTAGTAGTAACAGAAGATGGTGTACAAAAAGTAACAGAAACAGGTAATGTAGGAGACGAAAATGATATAATACCAAAGGTAGAAATACATAGAAAGAAAATAGACTCAACAACAGTAAAATTTGTATATACCATAAAAATAACAAATGAAGGAAATATAGCAGGGTATGCAAAAGAAGTATCAGACGACATACCAGAAGGATTAGAATTTGTAGCAGAAGATAATCCACAATGGACATTAGGAGAAGATGGCTGGATACATACAAGAGCATTAGAAAACACATTATTACAACCAGGTGAAAGTGCAACAGTAAATGTAACATTTACATGGATAAATGGAGATGACAATTTAGGAGTAAAAACAAATACAGCAGAAATAACAGAAGATTATAATGATAAAGGTGTACCAGACATAGACTCAACTCCAGGAAATAAAGTACCAGGAGAAGATGACATAGACATAGCAGAAGTGTTATTATCAATAAGTACAGGTAAAGCACAAACATATTTTGTATTAGGAACAGCAGTATTAATAACACTAGCAAGTGGAATAGCTATAATTAGAAAATTTGTATTATAAGAATATAATATAATATAATATAAAGAAACCAGCTTTTTGAATAAAGCTGGTTTTTTCCTGTTCTACTAATCCGAAAGTCATACTTTCGGATTAGTAGAATAAATGTAATGAAAATGTAATAAAAGTGTAATATAAAAGTATGACTTCGTAGTACTTGCTTCCGTAATAGCTTAAAGGCGTATGGCACAAATGCCAACAAACTGGGCAAAAGTGGCATTGACTTTATTAAAAAAGATAACTACAATATATAGTAAATATATTATATAAGGGGAGCAATATGCAAATACGATTAAGTAGGGGATTAAAATTTATAATTGCAATAATAATTTTAGTTGTTCTTATGTATATGCAAAATATATCTTTAGCTTCTAGTCCCATATATGCAGGAGTTGCAAAATTAAGAGAAACAGGAGTAGGATATAGAATAGGCGAAAAGGATATATGGAAACTAATTTCTTATACAGACACTAGTGGTAGCAATTATTTAGATGATGCTTTATATTGTGTAAAAGCAGGAGTTGGTTTTACATATACAGGTTCAGGTAATGTAAGAACATATGATGCAAGTTATAATTTAAAAACAGAAAAAAACAAAATAGCAGAGTTGTCAACAGCTGATTATAGTAGTATAGCAACAAATCCACATTATAACAATATATTGTGGATATTAGACAATATATACATACCAAATGAGTCAACAGCTGAAGATAGAGCAGCTTTGTTAAGTGCGGCCGGAATAGATACAGACTATAACCCAGGGTTTGCATTATTCCCATTAACAGATGACGAAATAGAAGTAGTACAACAAATGGCAATATGGTATTACACAAATTATGATGACCCAGACTATCACAAAACACCAGAACAATTTTATAATCAATTAAAATTTACAACAAATGGAACAGAATATAAAAATTTATCAACATATAATCAAAATTCGACAGGCGAAGGACCAATAAAAGCGGAGCAAATGAGATTATTATACGAGCATTTTATAAATACATCAGAGGCAAATGCAAGTATATATGATGGAACAACAAATGAAATAGCACCAGTAGAAGTAATAACAGATAATATGAATATAACCAAAAGTGGAACAGATTATTTAGCAGGTCCAATAAATATAAAGAAAAACAATGATAATTTATATAATATAAATATACAAGTAACAGATGAAAATAATGTTGATATAACATCAAAAATTTCATTTGTAGATAGAAGTGGAAGACCAGTAACTAATTTTGTTGGAAACGAGTTTTATGTAAAAGTGCCAGCAAATTTAACAAGTAGAGTTAATGTAGATATACAAATAGCATATAATTCTACAACATCTACTTTATGGGTAAGCAATACTTCTTTTGTAGAACAACCATTAGTAAAAATTGAAAAAACAGAAAACAATATAATTACTAAGTTATCAGTAGAAATACCAGAAGAAACAGAAGTAAGTGTAGAAAAAGTATGGGAAGATGTAGATAACCAAGATGGAGTACGCCCAGGAAGTGTAGAAGTACAACTATATAAAAACGGAACAAGTATGGGTGTAGAGTATAAAGCAACATTGCAAGGAGAAAGTTGGAGCCATACATGGGAAAACTTGCCTAAAAAAGAAAATGGAGTAGATATAGAATATAGTGTAAAAGAATTAAATTCTACAGGAGAAGTAGTAGAAGAGGGCACAGCATATGATGCAAACTACACAGCAACATACGAGATAGCTAGTAACACAACAACAATAACAAATACACATATACCAGATACAACAGAGGTAAGTGTAGAAAAAGTATGGAATGACGAAAACAACCAAGATGGAGTGCGCCCAGGAAGTGTAGAAG